>JADGOB010000126.1 GCA_017883185.1 Acidobacteriota bacterium | reverse complement strand
TCAAGCCGACCGTGTGCTGTGTCTCGACCAAGGTCGCTTGGGCAGAAACCGTGACGCTTTGCTCGACGCCCGCAAGCGTGAGCACGAAGTTGATCGTTGCCTCCTGACCCACCCGGAGGACCAGCTCCGACCGCTTGGCCGTGCCGAATCCGGCGAGTTCAACAGTCAGCTCATATGAGCCTGCCGGCAGGTTCGGGATGAAATACTGCCCGATCGCATTCGTCACGCTGTTTCTGGAGACGTTTGTCTGGACCTGACGAACTGTGACGGTGGCGCCGGGAAGCATTCCGCCCTGCTCGTCGGCGACCTTCCCGAGAAAAGTGCCCAAGTTCGTCTGAGCCGACACTGACACGGCGATCAGCAGCACGCTCAACGCGAGAGCGGCCGCAGCGATAAACGTTCTAGGCATTGCCATGTTCCTCGCCCGGAGACGGGCAACACGATCGGATTCGAATAGATTTTCGCGGGAGATGCGAGAACCCTAATTCAGCCGGGAGGATTTGTCAAGCGGGCTGAGCCCCCAGCGGGCTGAGCCCCCAATCGGTCGATGAGGCGGCCGGTACTCCGCGCGTAAGCGTCCGGCCTGCCCAGGGGTCGCGGCACTGCCTGCCTGCCCGGGAGACACCGAACGGAACGATTTGCTCGATTCGATGGCGGGAGCGATGGGTACGGGTCGGGTTGAGGTGGGGACGCGGCGTGCGTCGTCTCGATCGGTCGGGATGCTGGATGACGATCGGTACGGCGGCGCAGGTTCAGACGATGCGACGATCAGGCGCAGGGTGAGTGACCGTCGGGGAACCGGGACCGCAGGGGCCGGGTCGACGGTCACTGCGTGGTCGAGTGTTCGGGCGCGGTGTCCGCGATGGGTCTCGACATCGATCAAGCGACGCGTCCGCGAGATCGTCAAGTGATCCGGAGCGGCCTCGTCGAGCGACAATCCCAGAAAGCTGCGCACCGCCAACGAGTCGGCCGCGCGCCAGGAAATCCCGCGTTCCGAGTCGATGCCCTCGAAGTAACCGACCTGGATGCTGGCGCTCGTCAGCCTGTGTGCGCTCCTCGGTATCCTGCAACGCGATCCCGCCACCGCCTGGCCCGTCGCTCCTTCTGAAGCGAGCGCCTTGGCATCACCTGATTGAGAACCGGCCTGCTGGGCGTCACGAACGCCGAGGCAGGAATGGTCTATGATGGAAGTACCTCTACCATTGGGATGATGGGTTTTTGTCGGGCCGCGTTTTCTCCGCCCGCGCGGGTCGAGGGGAGAATTCGGTGCGCACCAGCGTCGGAAAGGAAGCGCCATGCGGGGAGTACGTGGTGTGGGTGCGGTGAGGAACATGGGACTCGGTGCGTGGATCGCCGCGGCGGCCGCCCTGCTGGCGGTCGTGTCCGCGGGGTGCGGGAGATCCGCCGCGGCACCACCTCCGCCGCGCACGCTCGTGCGGACGGCTGAAGTCCGGCAGACCGCGGTGGAAGACAGCTCCGAGTACGTCGCCACGATCGAGTCGCTCTCGTCCACGCTGATAAAGCCCGAGGTCACCGGCGAGCTGCGGGCCGTGCTCGTGACGCCCGGCGATCGCGTTCAGGCGTCCACGCCGCTCTTCCAGATCGACCCCGCGCGGCAGCAGGCGACCGTGTCGAGCCAGGACGCGGCGCGGGCCGCGCAGGTTGCGGCTACGACGTTCGCCAAGCAGCAGCTCGACCGGGCGCGCACGCTGTTCAAGGCCGGCGCGTCGAGCCAGCAGGATTTGGAGCAGGCCCAGGCCAACTACGACGCGGCGGTGTCGCAGTCGACCGCTCTCGACGCGCGACTCCAGCAGGAGCGTGTCACTCTGGGCTACTACAGTGTGCGGTCGCCCTCCACCGGCACGGTGGGGGATATCCCGGTGCGTGTGGGCATGCACGTGACGTCCGACACGGTGCTCACGACCATCGACCGAAACCAGGATCTCGAAATCGACGTGCACGTGCCGCTCGAGCGCAGTGCCGACCTGAAGCTGGGCCTGCCCATCGAGCTGATCGGCGCCGTCGGCACGACACTCGCGCGTACGACCATCTTCTTCGTCTCGCCGCGGGTCGACGATCAGACCCAGGCCGTGCTGGTCAAGGGCAAGGTGCCGGCCGACGTCGGCCTGCGGTCGGCCCAGTACGTGCGCGCCCGGATCATCTGGCGCACGCAGCAGGGCCTGACGGTACCCGTGCTCTCCGTCCTGCGCATCAACGGCCAACCGTTCGTGTTCGTGGCCGAGCCGAAGGGCGGCGCGTTGACGGCCCGCCAGCAGCAGATCGAGGTGGGTGACATTGTCGGCGACAGCTTCGTGGTGCTGGGCGGCCTGGTCGCCGGCCAGCAGATCGTGGTGTCGGGCGCGCAGAAGCTCGACAACGGCACGCGCATCAGGACCTCGTAGCCCCCATGTTCGTCGACACCTTCATCCGGCGCCCCATCCTGGCGAGCGTGTTCGCGGCGGTGATCGTCCTCGCCGGTGCGATCTCGATCCCGGTCCTGCCCATCGCCCAGTATCCCCAGCTCGCGGCCCCGCAGGTGAACGTCAGCACCTTCTATACCGGGGCCAGCGCGGCGGTCGTCGAGACCGCGGTGACCCAGCCGCTCGAGCAGGCGATCAACGGCGTGCAGGGCATGACCTACATGACGTCCACGAGCGCGAACGACGGGTCGTGCACGATTACCGTCACGTTCGAGGTGACGCGCGATCCGGACCTTGCCGCGGTGGACGTGCAGAACCGCGTCAACCAGGCGTCGGGGCGCCTGCCGCCCGAAGTGAAGGCCGTCGGCGTCACCGTCAGCAAGTCGTCGAGCGGCTTCGTGTTCGGCGCGGCGATCTACTCGGACAACGGACAGTACGACCCGTTGTTCATGAGCAACTACGCCGACGTCTACATCCGCGACGCGCTGAAACGCGTGAACGGCGTCGCCGATGCCACCATCTTCGGCGAGCGCAAGTACTCGATGCGGCTGTGGCTCGATCCCGACCGGCTTGCGAGCCGTCGCCTCATGGCCGCGGACGTGGTCAACGCACTGCGCGACCAGAACGTCCAGGTGGCGGCCGGACAGGTGGGGCAGCCTCCCGCCCGCGAAGGCCAGACCTACCAGATCAGCGTGCGCGCCACGGGCCGCATGACCGACCCGCGCGAGTTCGAGGACATCATCCTGAAGCGCGGGGAGGGCGGCGACCTGGTGCGGGTCCGAGACGTTGGCCGCGCCGAACTGGGGGCGGAAACCTACAGCTCCGAACTGCGCTTCAATGGTCGGCAGGCGGTGGGCGTGGGCGTCACCCAACTGCCGACGGCCAACGCGCTCACCGTCTACCAGAACGCGACGGCCGAGCTGAAGCGGTTGTCGGAGCGTTTCCCGCCGGGCATGAAGTACCAGCTGGCCTTCGACAACACCATCATCGTGACGGAGTCGATCCACGAGGTGCTGGTCACGCTCCTCGAGGCCATCGGCCTGGTCGTGCTCGTGATGTTCCTCTTCCTGCAGGACTGGCGGAGCACGGTGATCCCGACGATCACGATCCCGGTGTCGCTCATCGGCACGTTCGCGTTCGTCCGCGCATTCAACTTCTCGATCAACACCCTGACGCTGTTCGGCGTCACGCTGGCTACCGGGCTCGTGGTGGACGATGCGATCGTCGTGGTGGAGAACGTGCAGCGGCACCTGCACGAGTACGGGAAGAGCCCCCGGGAGGCCGCATCCGAGGCGATGGCCGAGGTGGTCGGTCCCGTCATCGCCACCGCCCTCGTTCTGGCCGCGGTGTTCGTACCGGTGGCGCTGTTCCCAGGCACAACGGGCCGGCTCTATCAGCAGTTTGCGCTGACGATTGCGTTCTCGGTCCTGATTTCTGCCTTCAACGCGCTCACGCTGACACCGGCGCTCTCGGCGCTCCTGCTCAGGGGTGAACGGCCGCCGGGACGCTTCTTCAAGCCGATCAACTGGGCGATCGACACCGGCACGCGGCTCTTCGTGTCCGTGGTTCGGTTCCTGATCCGTTACAAGGCCCCGGTGATCGCCGTGTTTCTCCTGGGCCTCGCGCTGACGTGGTTCGCGTGGACACGGATCCCGACCGGGTTCGTTCCCGACGAGGACCCTGGCAGCTTCATCGTCACCGTGCAGGGTCCGAGCGGGGCGTCGCTCGGCTATACCTCCAACGTGACGAAAGAGGTCGAGCAGATGCTGCTCAAGAACCCGGAGATCAACGGCGTCTTCTGCATCAACGGGTTCAGCTTCTTCGGCGCGGCCAGCAACCGCGCGACCATGTTCGTGCGGCTGAAGCCGTTCGATGAACGACCGGGCGAAGAACACTCGGCGACGGCCGTCATCCAGCGCTTGTACCGCATGTTCAGCGGGATCACTGGCGCGGTGGTCGTGCCATTCCTTCCGGCGCCCATTCAGGGCATTGGCCGGTTCGGAGGGTTCCAGTTCGAGGTGCTGGACGAGGCCAACGGCCCCATCGAGAACCTCGCGTCCGTCACCAACGCGCTGGTGGCCACGGGGAACCGCACTCCGGGCCTGACCGGGCTGTTGTCCACGTTCACGGTGAACGATCCTCAGCTTACCGTCACGGTCGATCGCGAGGCGCTCCAGGCGCTCGGGTTGAAGTTCGGCGACGTGGCGGGCACGCTGCAGACGCTGATGGGGTCCAACTACGTCAACGACTTCGATTTCAACAACAGGTCCTATCGCGTCTACGTTCAGGCGGAACGGGATGTTCGGAGCCAGCCGCAGGACATTGGGCGCTATTACATCCGCACCCCGGATTCCCACATGGTCCGGCTCGATTCCGTCGTCAAGGTGGCCCTGACGGCCGCGCCGCAGGTCATCAACCACTTCAACCTGTTCCGATCCACCGAGATCAACGGCCGTCCCGGCCCCGGCTTCAGCTCGGGCCAGGCGCTGAACACGATGGAGGAACTGGCGCGCCGGACGCTGCCGCGAGGGATGACGTTCGCGTGGGCCGGGCTGTCGCTCGAGGAGATCCAGTCCGGCGGGCAATCCGTGCTGATCTTCGGGCTCGGCCTGCTGCTCGTCTACCTCACGCTCGCCGCCCAGTACGAGAGCCTGGTGCTGCCGTTTATCATCCTGCTGTCGGTGCCGCTGGCCGTGCTCGGCGCGCTCGGCGCCCAGTGGCTGCGCGGCCTCATCAACGACGTCTATTGCCAGGTCGGCCTCGTCATGCTCATCGGCCTGTCGGCGAAGAACGGGATCCTCGTCGTGGAGTTCGCAGAACAGTTGCGCGAACGCGGCCTGAGCATCCCGGAAGCGGCGGTCGAGGCGGCCCGCATCCGGCTGCGGCCGATCCTGATGACCTCGTTCGCGTTCATCCTCGGCGTCATGCCGCTGGTATTCGCGAGCGGCGCCGGTCGCGCGTCGCGCCACTCGGTCGGCACGTCGGTGGCCGGCGGCATGTTGTTCTCCACGATGCTGAACATCGTGATCATCCCGGTGTTGTACGTGGCGGTCCGAAGCATCGGCGGTGGCGCGCGGAGGCGATCGGCGGCGCCTCGTGCAGGCAGCACGGGAGACCAGCATGCGTAAGCTGTCGTCTCGGCTGACGGGAGCAGCACTCGCGGTGGCGCTCGTGGTGGTGCCGATGGCGGCCGTGGCGCAGACGCCGGCCCCGGCCCAGGCGTCACGGCCCGAGCCGCTCCGCGTCACGTTCAACGACGCCGTCGCCCTTGCCATGAAGAACAACCCGTCCGTCGAGCAGGCGGTACAGGACATTCTCCGGGCGCAGGCGCTGCTCAACCAGGCGACCGCGCTGACCCGGCCCGTCATCGCCGGCAGCGTGACGGCCACGTTCCTGAACCAGGGCCAGTCGCTCAATGGCGCTGTGACGACGGCGCAGAACCAGGTGGCAGGAACCATCGCCGTGTCGCTGCCGCTCGTCGCGCCAGTGCAGTGGGCGCTTCGCGTGCAATCCGCGGATTCGAAGCACGTCGTCGAACTGGCTGCTGTGGATGTCAGGAAACAGGTGGCGGTCTCGACCGCCCAGGCCTGCCTGTCGGTCATGGCCCTCCGCCGGGTGCTGGAGGCCAATGAACGGGCGCGGGAGGTGGCGCAGGCGCACTACGAATTCGCCCGCCAGCTCCAGGAAGCCGGAGCGGGCAGCCGGTTGAACCAACTCCGGGCACAGCAGTCGCTCTCGAGCGACGAATCGCTCGTCGAGTTATCGCGGTCCGAATTGTACCTCGCCCAGGAAGCGCTGGGGATCCTGCTGGCGCTGGACGGCCCCGCCGACGTGATCGACGAACCGACCCTCGAGGTGCCTGCGTCGATCGATGCGGCCATGGCGGCAATGGCGTCAATGCGCACGGATCTGCGGCTGCTCTCGAGTCGTGAGCACGCGCTGACCCGCATCGTCAGCGATAGCTGGAAGGAGTGGCTGCCATCGGTGAGCGGACTTTTCCAGCCGCAGGTCCTACAGCCCGCCACGTTGTTCCAGCCGCAGTTCAGCTGGCGCGCGCAGATCGTCGCGAGCATTCCGATCTTCGACTTCGGCTACCGCGGCGCGCGGAAGGCCGAGCGGCAGGTGAACCTCAACGAGATCCGGATCACCGAAGGTGCGGCCACGCGACAGGCCCGGTCAGAGGTGCGCACGGCACAGGAAGCCGTGCAGGCCGCCGAGCGCGCGCTCGAATTCGCGCGCGCCGGCGCCGACCAGGCGCACGAGGTGGTGGAGATCGTGAATGTGTCGTTCCGTGCGGGTGCCTCGACGAACATTGAGGTCATCGACGCCCAGCGCGTGGCGCGCGATGCCGACACTGCCGTGGCGGTGGCCGAGAACGGCGTGCGCCAGGCGCGGCTGAACCTCCTCGTCGCGCTCGGACTCTTCCCTCGGAACTGACCGGAGCACCTTCCAGACCGGCCCTGCGGCACCTGAGGGCGACGGGTGGGAACTAGCTCCACGTCGGGCGACGTGGAGGGGTGGCCGAGACGGCCACAGAGAGATAATCAAGAGATAGGCGCGGAACCGGTGCTCATCAAGCTCCGCCGTGGCACGCCGTGCACGCCGCGCACGTTCCGGCAACCTATCGATTGCCTCACAGCATCTATTCGACCCGTTCAGATGCGAGATCATCGCCGTTCCGCTGGCGGGCTGAAGAGCGCAACACTCAGACCGACGCTGGGTGTCGGAGTCGCACCTTGTGCGGTGTCGCGGTGACCATGCAACCGCCCCAGCTCTCGACGTCCTCGACCTGAAAGAGCATCGCGATTCTTTCGAACAACGCCGTTCGCCCTGGTTGCGGAAGCCTGACCAACAGAAGGCCGTGATGCGTGCCCGGTGAATACCTCCGGACGTCAGAGAAGTCCAGATCCTGCGTGATAAGGAAACGGCGGCCTGCTTGGGCGGCCTGCCACACGACGGCGTCGTCCTTCCCCGCGATGCGTTCAGACGGAACGGTATCGACGTCGTGCCCCAGTTCAGAAAGCACCGAAACGAGTCGGGTGGGCCGATTCTCGTCGAGCTTGATCCTCATAGCACGTGGGCCTCGGCGACAGGCAGATCCTTTTGCGCAGACGCCGCTGCGAAGGCGATGGCCGCGCGGACGTCCTGCTCCGTGAGCGTAGAAAAGTCTTTCAGAATCTCGTCCACGGTCGCGCCCTCCGCTAGGCTCGCTAGGACAGTTCGGAGGGGCACCCTTTGCGCCCCGTACTCACGTCTCAGCAAGAGAGGTCCGACTCGCAGGGTCACGAGAGCGGCGTAGAGAACCAGAGGCGGGGCCTCCACGCTTCGTGGCACCTCAGACGGTGTGTCCGCAGCGTGACATCGGCTTCCTACTGCGAACAGGCGGCAGCGCGTCTCGGCTGGAGTTTCGAGGCGCGCCGCGCACGCGCGCACGCAATGGATGTCCGGGGCGAAGCCGCTTACTCGGGAACCTTGGCGAGAGCGTAGCTGGTGCTGCGGCCCCCTCCTGGATTGCGCGCGAGAATGCCACGTTCCACCAGATCGAGGATGTCTCGTAGAGCGGTGTCCGAAGAGCATCTGGCGATCGTCGCCCATTTCGACGTCGTGAGGTTGCCCTCGAAACCATCAAGCAGGCGGTTGAGCAGGAGACGTTGGCGATCGTTCAACGGAACGTCCCTGAGCGTTTCCCAGAACCGTGCTTTGGTGAGCACGGCAGCGAGTGTTGTTTGCGCGTCGTCGATCGCGCGTCCGAGGCAGGCGAGGAACCACTTCATCCAGGGCGTGACGTCCAACGTGCCCTTTTGGGTCTGCTCCAAGATCTCGTAGTACGCCGTACGCTCTTGGCGAATTCGCGCCGACATGCTGTAGAAGCGCTGCGGGCTTCGTTCAGAGCGCGCCAAGGCGAGGTCGGCAATCGCGCGGGCGATGCGGCCGTTCCCATCGTCGAAGGGGTGGATGCTCACGAACCAGAGATGAGCCAGTCCGGCCTTCATGACCGCGTCGAGCTCAGCGCTCGCTCCGTCCTGATCGAACCACTCAAGAAACGCGTTCATCTCCCGATCGAGCCTCTGAGCGGCGGGAGCCTCGAAATGGACCTGCTCACGCCCGATTGGACCGGAGACCACCTGCATTGGCCCGGTGCGGTCATCACGCCATGCACCCACACGGATGCTGCGCATGCCGCTACGGCCCGTCGAAAACAACGACGTGTGCCAGGCGAATATCCTCTCGGCGGTGAGGGGCTGGTCGAAATGTCTCGTAGCGTCCAGCATCATTTCAACGGCGCCTTCGACGTGGCGATCCACGGCCTCGAGACCGCCGACGTCCATGCCGAGGCGGCGCGCGATGGAGGAGCGCACTTGGCTCGCGTCCAGCTGTTCGCCCTCAATCTCGCCGCTCTTGAGGACATCTGCGGTGAGTGTTTGAAGGACGGCCTCCTGCTGAAACTGGAACCCCAGCGCTTCCATGTGGCCGATTAAACGGCCCTGCTGGTGGCGGACGGAGGCCAAGAGCTTCGCGAGTGTTTCATGGTCCCAGCGGAATCTGGGCCATTCGGAGAGCTCATGGATGTAGCGAGTTATTCGACGCATGATATGCGGTGATTATAGTCGTTAATCGCCGCGTGCGGCCAGATATTCTCCGCAAACAATGCGGCGAATGGAGCACCTGATCGCCGCATAGGACCCATTACTGGAAGGGTGCGTATGCTCCAGAAATTACCGGCGGCCCGCCCGTGAAGTGCCGAGTAGACGCGGGCCACGGTCGTTGGCGTGATGCCAGGCCTTCGGCCATCTGGCTCCGGGCTTCTCGGTGGAGCAGCTGGCGCTCCAGGCCTCGCTGAATCCCGGCCGCAGTCGCGAGCGACCCGGTATACTTCTGCGGATGCGGTGCGACGAGCTTCGGCTGACCGGGTCTGGTGGCGCCAATCGCGTCATGGAGGCGGAGTTGAAGCGCCTCGTGATGCGGTCACCCTTCGAGGTCCGGCTTCCCAAACCCAGGCGCGAGGGTGAGGCGACCCTCCTGTATCCATTCGACGCCCGCATCGCGTGGGTGGCCGCGTGTCATCACCGGACGTCTTCGCGGATCTCGTGGGATCTCTTTTCAAGTACCGCCGTGCGGCTCGAGCCGCTCTTCGAGGCGCTCCTGCCGGCCCTGCAGTCCGACGATCGACTGCCTGCGGCAGAGACCTTGCGCTTCTCGGTGGATCTCGGATCCGCACACGATTTCGAGGCATCGCCGCTCCAGTTGCGTGGCGTGGTGAAGAACGCGCTCATCGAAGCGCTTGCGTCGCGCGGGGTGACGGCGGACGTCGACGCCGACTCGCCGGACGTTGTGTTCGTCGCGCGGCGCGCCGGAACGCCGGAGAGCCGCCGCACCGTTGTCGGGATCGACATCGGCCTCGGCGCGCGACATCGTCGTGGCGCGCGCGTCGCCGCCGGCCCCGCTCCGCTACGCGAGACCTTGGCGGCGCAGCTGATCATGCTGTCGCGGTGGGATGCACGATCCGAGCCGCTCGTGGATCCCATGGCCGGAGGCGGCACGATCCCCATCGAAGCCGCCGGGCTGGCGGTCGGTGCCGCGATCCGGCGTCCGGCGGATCTTCCGTTTCGGCACCTCGCGGCTTTCGGCGGGCTGCCGACCGCGACGCCGGATCTCTTTCCCGGCACCGTGCCGCGGATCCTCGCGCTCGATGTTGACGAGGAGAGGATCCCCACGATGGTGGGGAACCTTCGGGCGGCGGGTCTTACCGGGCCGTCTCACGCGGACTCGATCGTCATCGGGCGGAAGGACATGCGCGCGTTGACGCCGGAATACATCGCCGGCATGCTGCCGCGCGCGGCTGACATGAAGCCGGGCGTCTTCTGTTTCAACCCGCCGTACGGCGTCCGCATCGGCGGAGAGGAAGGGGAAGAGAAGCTGCTCGACCTCTACGCCGGAATGGGACGCGCACTCTCGCGCTTCAGGGGCTGGCGCGCCGCGTGTTTCGTGGCCAACGCGCGTTTCGTCGAGGCGTTTGGACATTTCCCCACGATGACCAAACCGGGCACGAACGCCGAACTGCCCGGCGCTTTTCTCGTGTACGACTTGTAATCCACACGTCGGTCGCTCCAGACGCACGCCGTGGCATCATCGGTCATGCCTCTTCGCCAGCTGTCCGCGCCCGAAAAACACGATGCCGTGACCCTCGTTCGCGACGACCCCGGCGTGCTGGCTTCCCTCGTGAATTTCCTGGCAAGGGCTGGTGCTGACGCCGCTTCTGATCCCGCTGTGCTTCTTCGCGATGCGCTGTTGGCCGGGCTCCGCTCGCGAGCGCGAGGCCGGCAGTGACCTCACCGTTGTCCTGCGGTCGGGGTTGTCGCTGGCCGGTGTGCGGTCCGCCGTCACGAAGGTGGCCGCTGAGCGCAGTCCGCAGATTGCGTTGAGTTTCCGGGCGTATCCGAGCATGGTCCGCGACTCGCTCCTTCGGGAGCAGTTGATGGCCACCCTGTCGGGGTTCTTCGGCGTGCTGGCCCTTGTTCTAGCGAGCATCGGCCTCTACGGCGTGATGGCCTACATGGCAGTGCCTGGCCGTGTAAAGCACCCGACGACACCCGTCATTCTTGACGGCAAGGCTCTCCATGTCTTTCCCAAAACCCTTCATGACATCGTCTCCATCTGGGAACCGAGCGCCCGGGCCCACTCACGTATGACGTCAGTGGTCGGGCGCTCGTTCAGGATCCCACCGTCGCTAGCGAACAATCGCCTGGAAGTTGAGGATCGTCCCCAGAATGGCGCCC
>JADGOB010000125.1 GCA_017883185.1 Acidobacteriota bacterium | reverse complement strand
CGACCATCCCTCGACCTTGCTCGGGATGGCCCTGAGCATCGTCGAAGGGCCACCGCGCGACAGAGGTCGTGATCCCACGCCAGCCGGTAGCGCAGCCGAGGCGGCAGCGTCAGCACCCACTGCCGCACCGGCACCGCCGGGAACACGTGGTCTACCAGGTGCGCGGCGCGTTCCGCCATCCGTCGCCCGCCGTCCCTCGACGTTGCTCGGGACGGCCCTGAGCATGGCCGCCGTTCGACCGGGCTCACGACGACCCTGAGGTTCTCGACGGGTCGAAGGGCCGCAACTGGCACAGACCGCCCTGCCTTTACACGAAAACGGGACGAGCCGATCAAGCCGACAGTCATCACAGCGGAAGCGCGCGAAGCCGCCCGCCTCCGCCAAGGCTTCGGCGAGGCTCGCCGGAGCGCTACGCGCGAAGGCGGCCGGCCAGGCATCCGCAGCGCAGCAACGCGCGAAACTCCCGCCTCCGCCAAGGCTTCGGCGAGGCTCGCCGGAGCGCTGTGCGCGAAGGCGGCCTGCTCGACGAACCGGGGCAGCCCTTCCCCGTCGCGCAGACCGGCGGCCTGTGCGCGGAAGGTTTCGAAGTGATCGCGCACCACCTGGTACACCACACCCTGCGACGGCATCCGCGGCTCATAGGTCGCCGATGGCTGGGACACGCCTCCGGGTACGGCGCATCGCGTGCCACATCCCACACGCGCCGCAGACGGGGCGCCGATTGGATCCGGCTAGAACAGCCGACGCCTCGACACGTGTTGTCTGACAGGCCCTTGACGCCGGTCCGCACACCCGCGACGGGACGATCTCTTCCTCACGAGCCTCAACAGCGTCATTGGGCACGCGGCAGTTTCTGCACTCTGGCGGGCAAGCGAAAGTCGCAGTTTTTGCCGCACCATGGCCGGGGTTCTCCAACTCGATGCGATCGTCGAAGGCCCCGATGCTGTGCTCGGGCGGCCGACGTCCGGACCCATTCATCCACACGAAATAGCGAGGAGGCACCTTTCCCCGGTCGTGTTCTGCCTTGTTCAGCGGTACTTCTGGGAGTAGTAGCGGAACCTGTGGTAGGCCAGCCCGAGACGACGGGCGGCGTCCGCCTGGTTGCCGCCGGATGCCGCCAGCGCATGTCGAATCAGCTGTCGCTCGAACGCTTCCACCCTGTCCCGGAACGGCCCCTCGCCTGACGCGGCCGCCTCGGGCAGGGCGAGATCGTTCGGAGCTCGTGCATCCCGCCGATGCGGGTGAACGTGCCGTACTCCACGACCCGCAGGATCTTCTGCTGGAACGCCGGGGGCATCCGCGAGATCTCGTCGAGGAACAGTGTGCCGCCGCTCGCCTGCTCGAAGCGCCCGTGTACCTGGCGGTCCGCGCCGGTGAACGCCCCCCGCTCGTGGCCGAACAACTCGCTCTCGAGCAGCGCTTCGGGGGTCAGACCCCACTTTGGAGGGTGCATGCTCTTCGTGCTCTTCATCCTCGTGTTCGTCGGATGCGCCTGCGTCGTCGTTCCCCTGGTGACCTTCGGGATCTGTGCAGCAAAGGACCGGAATGCCAGAGTCCGCCGGGAACGCGACCGTGGACGATTTTCGCTCCTGCCGACGGACGGTGTAAGGTAATGGTTCGGAGCACGTGATGGAAGACACCGACAAGCTCGCAACCGGCAAAGCGATCATCCTCGAGATCGTCCGCGCGATGCGGTCGAACCTCGAGCCGCTGTTGTTCACGACCGTGGCCCCCAACCGTTTCTACGTCTACCTCCACCCGGCGGATCACCAGCGGCTCGAGGGCATCATCCCGCTCATCGTCGGGCAGGCGAAGCGGGCGCTCGACGACGAGGTGAAGACCTGGAACGAGCGGGCCAAGCCGTCGCGGATCCCGAGGAAGTGGCTAGGCGGCGACGATCCTCCCCCAACGATCGACGCGCCGGCCGACAGCTGGGACATCCGGTTCGAGGCGGATTCCGACGGCGAGATGGCGCCGGGCGACATCGCCATCGCGTCGGAACTGATGCTGCCGGCCCAGACCGAGATGGAGGGATCGCAAACGCGCCGTATCACCACGATGCGCCACGGCGACCGGACGAGCACGCGGGAGCAGATCGTCCCGCCTGCCGCGCCTCCCTCACCCGCCGGAACCGTGTACGGGACGCTCACGTATGAGGATAAACAGGGGCGGCAGCGTGTGCCGATCACCACGAGCCAGCTGGTGGTCGGCCGCGGGGGCGTCGGCTACTGGGTGGACGTGAAACTCGACACCTCGCCGGACGTCTCGCGCGAGCACGTGCGGCTCCGCCGCGATGACACCTCTGGCCAGTTCTTCCTCAAGGATCTCAGCAGCCTCGGCACTACCGTGGATGGCGCGGCGGTGCCGTCGAGCGTCGAGGTGGTGGAAGGCCGGAAGCGCGACAAGGGGGTCGAGGTTCCCCTGCCGGCGCGGGCGCGCATCGGGCTGGCCAACGTGATCGTCCTGGACTTCGAAGCCGGGAGCCTCCGATGACCTGGCTCTACGAACTCCGCTATGCCTACCTCGTGCTGCTGGCCCTGGTTGCCAGCGGCCTGGTTTTCTGGGGCGTCACGCACGATGCCTAGCACTGCCGCCGAGCGCGCGCCACTCCTTGCGGCGGCCGCCACCGACACGGGGCTGCGGCGGAAGAACAACGAAGATCGTTATCACTGCGATCCCGAACGCGGCCTGTTCATGGTGATCGACGGCGTGGGCGGTCAGGCGGCCGGGGAGAAGGCCGCCGAGACCGCGCTCGGCATGCTGCGCGCGAGGCTCGAGCGCGAGACCGGCGGCACCGCGGAGCGGCTGCGCGAAGCCATCACGCTCGCCAACAACGAGGTTCACCGGCTGGCCCTGGGCGAGCCGGACTGGCACGGGATGGCGTGCGTGCTCACGGTCGCGGTCGTGCGCGACGGCCGGTTGGTGGTCGGGCACGTGGGGGACACGCGCCTCTACATGTTCCACGAGGGGCGGGTCCAGAAGATCACGCACGACCACTCGCCCGTCGGCGAGCGCGAAGACCGGGGCGAACTCGACGAGCACGATGCGATGCGCCACCCTCGTCGCAACGAGATCTTCAGGGACGTCGGGTCCGAACCGCACAACCCGACCGACGAGCAGTTCATCGAGATCCTCGACCTGCCGTTCGAGGACGACAGCGCCATCCTGCTCTGCAGCGACGGCCTCAGCGATCTCGTCGCGTCCACCACGCTGACCGACATGGTCTACCTCTACGCGGGGAACCCGCGGGAGATGGTGTCGCGGTTGATCGACGAGGCCAACGACGAAGGGGGCAAGGACAACATCACGGTGGTCTTTGCCGCAGGACATCGCTTCGCGGACGCCGCGCGACTGCACCAGGGCGCCGGGCATGCGCCCAGCCCGCCAGTGGACGGATGGCGGGAAGAGCCGGCGGGGAGACTGAACCGATCGCGCCGACGCCGCGTCTCCATCCCAGGCTGGCTCGCCGTCGCGGCGACGCTCGTGCTCGGCACGGCGCTCGGGCTCGGCCTGGCGTACCTGGCCTTGACCCGCGTGGATGGCGCGCCGGAATGGGCGCTCCAGGCGAACCGTCCCGACACCTGGTCGCGCACGTGGAAGGTCGGCTACGAGCCGGGCGCCGAGTTCACCAGCATCGAGGAGGCTCTGGCGCAGGCCAGGCCGGGTGACACGATCAGCGTCGGCCCCGGCGAGTACCGCGCGCCAATCACGATGCGCCACGGGATTTCAATCGTCAGCGCGAAGCCGCGCGAAGCGATTATCCGGCCCGCGCTCGGCGCGCAGCCAGCCACGGCCGTTCACGTGCCGGCGGGGACAAGCGGCCGGTTCGCCGGTTTCAGGATCTCAGGGGACGCGGAGCACCCGTTGGGCGTCGGGATTCTGGTCCAGGACGGCTCGGTGGAAATCGACGACATCGAGGTGTCCGGTGCGATGCACGCGGGTATCGTGTTCGAGAACGGATCGCGGGCGACGCTGCGCGCCGGCTACATCCACGACAACCCGGGCGGCGGCGTGGTGGTCCGGTCAGGCGCGGCGCCGACGCTCGCGCACAACGTGATCGCCGCCAACGGTCGGCAGAATGGCAAGCCTCGCCCCGGCATCGACCTCCAGGAGCCGGCAAGTCCCCTGCTGTTCGGGAATATCGTGCTCGGCAACGGCGAGGACCAGGTGGCGGGCCTGCCCGTCACACGGCGTCCGGATGTCGCGCGTGACAACATCATCGGGCCGCCGCCGGCACCGCCCCGGCGCCCGTCCACCACTCGCGATCCCCGAATCCCTGAGTCGTGAGTCCTGAGCTGTGAGCCCCTTCTTGCCCATGCTCGATCGGGAGTTCGGCACCTATCGCCTCATTCGGCGCCTCGGTCGAGGCGGTATGGCCGACGTCTACCTGGCGAGCGACACGTCCACGGGCAACGAGGTGGCGCTGAAACTGGTCGAGCAGAAACCCGACCGTGATTCCCGCGAGGTATGCGAGGCGGAGCGGCGCGGGGCCGCGCTCCAGCAGCAGTTCAGCCGGGTGGACAATCACGTCCCGGAGGTCCACGCGTACGGCGCGGCCGAGGGGTACTTCTACATCGACATGGAGTACGTCGACGGCGAGGACCTCGCCGAGCGTATTGGCCGCGGCCCGATCGAACCGACCGCGGCCGCGTGGATTGCGGCTGAACTCTGCGACTTTCTGCAGAAGGCCCACGAGTTCGAAGCGACGGTCGACGACACGAGACTGCGGGGAATCATCCACGCCGACGTCAAGCCGAAAAATGTCCGGATGAATGTCGCGGGGCAAGTGAAGGTCCTGGACTTCGGCATCGCCAAGGGTCTCGCGCTCAGTCGCAAGCTGACGCGCAACGACTTTGGGAGCCTCACCTATCTCTCGCCCGAGCGGCTCGACAGCGGCGAAGTGGATGTGCACGTGGATTTCTGGTCGGTGGGCGTGCTGCTCTACGAGATGCTCGCCGGCGCGCCGCCGTTCGAGGCCGACAGCAACTCCAGGCTGGAAGCGCTCATCAGGCGCCGGCAGCCACCTCCGCTCCTGCCCGCGAGTTGCCCGCCGGCGCTCGCCAGAATCGTGCTGAAGATGCTGTCGGGCGATCTTCGCCGGCGCTACCAGTCGGCCGCCGACGCGCAGACAGACCTGCACGCGTTCCGGGCGGGCGGGGAGACGCGCGCCGACCGTGAGTGGCTGGCCGAATCCGACCGCGAGGCCACGCGGCGGACCGTGGATGCGCCATCGGACGGCGTTCAGGGCGACAGCGAGGCGACACGACGCACGATGCCTCCACCGCTGCCGGGCACGCCGAATGGGCCGGTGCCCTCGTCGGCCGTCGCGGCCGCTCCGCCCGCCACGCGAGCCGCGGCCGTGCGCGGCCCCGTGGCCAGGGTACGTCGCTGGGCCGCGGTGGCCGCGATCCTGGCCGGCATTGGCGTCGTCGGGAACGAGGCGATCGTCTGGAGCGCGGCAAAGGAGATTCGCGTGAACCTGGCGACCGGCCAGAGCACCGAGATCCAGGGGATCTGGGACAGGTATCAGGACCTCTCCCATCGCAGCCTGCTCGGGATCGGCCTGCTCGGCGTTCGCGCGCCGCTCAAGGAGCGGCTGCTCGCGCAGGCGGACCGCGTCATCGCCGACTATCGCCAGGACGAGCCGGCCGTGCGCGAATCCCAGTGGCGAAACGCCGCCACGTGGCTGACCGACGCGCTGCACCTGGATCCGGGTGACCGGACCGCCGCGGCGCGCCTGCAGTACTGCGAGGGACAAATGCAGCGGATCACCGGCGAGGCGCGGAAGCGCAAGAAGCAGTCGGCCGCCGAACCGCTGCACGACGCCGTCATGCGGTTCGAAGAAGCCGCCCGCCTGGACACTCGCTGGCCCGACCCGTATCTCGGCCTGGCACGCACGTATATCTACGGCGTCGAAGACCTCGACAAGGCGATTGCCGCGACGCAGGAAGCCGAGCGTCGCGGCTACCGGCCCGGCAACCGCGAGCTCGTGCAACTGGCGGACGGCTACTGGAACAGGGCCGACCGCATGCGGCGCGAGGCCGCGACCGTGAAGGGGCTCGAGCAGGAGCGTGTCTGCCTGGAGAAGGCGGCAGGCGACTACAGGCAGGCGGTCGAGATCTACGGAAGGGCGATCGGGTTCGGTGAAGCGAGCGCCGCGATGCGACAGGCGCAGGCGCGGCTCGACGAGGTGCAGAAGCGCCTCGAGAGCTTGTCGCCGATGGACTAGACATCTTCCGAGGATCGAGGAGCGAGCGTCGATGCGCATCACCCACAGCACGGCGGAGGAACGGGCAGAAGCCGCGGCCCTCACACGAAAGGTGAAGGGACGCCAGGTCGAGCTGGTCGGCCTGCTCGCAGCGTCACTTCTCACTATCGTCGGGCTGTGGCTCGTCTCGAGCGCGCGGGCGATCAGCCTGCAGGACGCGGCCCAGGCGATGGCGGCCGGACGGATCCTCGACCTCAACCGCGTGGATCGCGCCGAACAACTGCTGCCGCTGCTCGAAGGGATTGTCGGCGACACCGGCGAGCGGCGGTTCGTGGCCGACCGACTGGCCGCGTGGATCAACACCCCGGATGGCTCGGGCAGTGCCCGGCGGCGCATCCTGGGTGTCAGTGCGATTGGCACCATCACGATCACCGAGAGCGACCTGCCGGCCAAGCGGCGGATGACGTCGTTCCGCGACCGGTTTGCGGAGCGCCGCGATCAACTCGCCTCCAACCCGAATGCCACTGAGGTCCGGATCCCGCTGCTCACCTCGTCCCAGCTCCTGACGCTGCGGCGCGGGCTGGTGGTCCGCAGCCCGGCCGACTTCCGCCAGGGCCTGTTCTGGGCCTCGGGCCTCTGCCTGGTGGCGTTCTACGTGGCGCACGCGTGGCTGCGCTTCCGGAAATCGACCGGAGACCGGTTGCTGCTGCCGATCATCCATGTGCTCTGCGGCGTCGGTCTCGTGATGATGATCAGCCTTCGGGATCCCCTGCGCGACCCGACGTTGTTCGTGCGTTTCGCCCAGGGCACCGCAGCCGGCTGCCTCGTCTTCGCGGCCGTCTCGGCGCTCGACTTTCAGCGCTCGGTGATCCGCCGGCTCTCCTACGTCCCGCTGCTCGGCGCGGTGCTGCTGTCGCTGCTGCTCATCGCCTTTGGCAGCGGCCCGGGCACGAGCGACGCGAAGGTGAACCTGATGGGCGTGCAGCCGGTCGAGGCGATCCGGGTGCTCGTCGTGCTGTTCCTTGCGGGCTACTTCGCGAACCGGTGGGAGGTCTTGCGGTCGCTGAAAGAACCGCGAATGGCGGCGGCTCGGCTCGGCCTCGATCTGCCTCGTCTCGACTACCTCCTGCCCGTCGTCATCGGCATGGGCCTCGTACTGCTGTTCTTCTTCCTGCAGAAGGACCTTGGCCCCGCGATGGTGCTCGCGTGCGTGTTCCTCGCGCTCTACGGCGTCGCGCGCGGCCGCACCACGATGGTCGCTCTCGGCCTGCTGGTGCTCGTCGGCGGCTTCGCCGTGGGCTACGCCGTCGGCTACCCGCACACCGTGGTGCAGCGCGTGCAGATGTGGTGGTCGCCATGGGACAACCCGGTTCGGGGCGGCGACCAGATCGCGCACGCCCTGTGGGCGCTCGCCACCGGCGCGGGGACCGGCACGGGCATCGGGCTTGGAGACCCGCGCGTCGTGCCCGCCGGACACACCGATCTCATCCTGGCGGCGGTGGGCGAGGAAATGGGGCTGGTCGGCCTGCTCGCCGTCTTCGCGCTGAACGCGGTGCTCGGCTATCGGGCTCTGCGCATCGCGCTTCGGGCGCCGGGCGACTACACGCTCTTCCTCTCGCTCGGCCTGACGCTCGGCATCTTCCTGCAGTTGCTGCTGATCTCGGCCGGGCTCCTAGGCCTCATGCCGCTCACCGGGGTGACCACACCGTTCCTCAGCTACGGCCGGTCGTCGATGCTCGCCAACTTCTTCGCGTTCGGCGTGCTCGTCGCCGTGAGTCACCGATCCCCGGGGGATCACGAGAACGAGGAGTTTGCCCGCCCGGTGCGGTGGGTCGGCGTGGCGCTGGCGGTCGGGCTCGTCCTCGTCGTCGGGCGAATCACGTTCCTCCAGGCCATCGCGGCGGATCGCACGCTTGCGGCCACCGCGCTGACCGTCCAGGCGGACGGGGTCCGGCGCTTCGAGTACAACCCACGCCTGATGGTCGCCGCCCAGCAGATCGTCCGCGGCACGATCAGCGATCGACACGGCATCCCGCTGGCGACCAGCCGCGCGGCCGACCTGCAGGCACACGCCGCAGGGCTCACGGAGCTCGGCATCTCGCCGACCGACGTCTGCCCGCAGACGGGGACGCGCTGCTACCCGTTCGGCGGCCTCACGTTCCACCTGCTCGGTGACTGGCGCAGCCAGGTGAACTGGGCTGCGGCCAATACCTCGTTCATCGAACGGGACAGCGACAGCCGTCTCCGCGGGTACGACGACCACGCCCGCGTCGTCGAGGTGGCAGACCCTCAGACCGGGCGCACCACGAAGGTGATCCGCCGGGATCTGATCGAGCTCGTGCCGCTCTTGCGCTACCGCTATCGGCCGGACCACGAGTCGGTGAAGCGCCTGCTGGATCGGCCGCGCGACGTGCGCCTGTCGATCGACATCCGCCTGCAGCTCGAGGTGGCGTCGCTGTTGAAGGCGGGCGTCGATCGCGCCGGACAGAAGCAAGGCGCGGCGGTCGTGCTCTCGCAGGCCGGAGACCTCCTGGCATCGGTCAGCTACCCGTGGCCGGTGGTGCCGCCCGGACTGGCCGTCAAGCCCGCGACCGACACCACGACGGACGATCCGGACGCCCGCCTGCTCGACCGCGCCCGATACGGCATGTACCCGCCGGGTTCGAGCTTCAAGCTCGTCACCGCCACCGCGGCGCTGCGGAAGGACCCACGGCTCGCCGAGCAGACGTTCACCTGCGAACGACTGCCCGATGGCCGCGTCGGCAAGCAGCTGCCCGGCTGGGCGCGGCCGATCCGGGACGATCCGGCGGACAAGACGCCGCACGGCCGGCTCTCGATGGCACGCGGGCTCATCGTCTCGTGCAACGCCTACTTCGCGCAGCTCGGCTTGCACGTCGGCGCTCCGGCGCTCCAGGAAACCGCGTCGCTGTTCGAGATCTCCATGAGCCAGCCGGAGTCAGCGAAGCAAGTGCGCGACACGCTGCCGTTTGAGGCATACGGCCAGGGCCAGGTTCTGGCCACCCCCTTCAAGATGGCGCGCGTCGCCGCCACGCTGGCCGCCGATGGCGCGATGCCACAGGGACGATGGGTGATCGACGAGACGAATCGCAGGATCGACGCGCCGCGGCCCGTTCTGACCCCGGCGCTCGCGAGAAGCCTGTCTGCCACGATGAGGCGCGCGGTGCTCGAGGGAACGGGCCGCAGCGTCAAGAGCGTGGAGCCGCCGATTGCGGGGAAGACTGGCACCGCCGAGATTCAGGACGCGGCTGCCCACTCCTGGTTCGTGGGATTCGCGCCGTTCGGGCCGGCGAGAGCCGCGCCGCCAGACACGGGGTCGAGCGGCGTGACGCGCATCGCCTTCGCGGTCCTGGTGGAACATGGCGGCTACGGCGGAGCGGTCGCTGCCCCCATCGCCGGCAACATCGTCACCGCAGCGCGGGATTTGGGAATCGTCCGATAGGTGCGACCGGACGGTCACCTCTGAACGCAAGGGACAGACATGGGCATCCTCGACAACCTGCAGAAGCTCGAGAAGCGTCTCGAGAAACTGGCCGAGCGATCGGACGTTCCGCTCGAGCCGATCGAGATCAGGAGGGCCGCGCTCGACGAGATCGACGACCTCGTCGAACCGGCTGGCCGATCGCGACGCGTCTTTCCCTACAACCGAATCACGGTGGAAGTACTGGCGGCCCACGCGAAACAGCGGGCCACCATGGAGGCGGTCCTGGGCGAGAGCAGCGACTTGCGGACGGCCATTTCGGAGCGGCTGGAATCCTCCGGGTGCCGGCAGCCGCACCTCGACGTCCGCCTGAAGCTCGTGAAACGGGCAGGCAGCGGGTGGGCGACGGGCCGCGTCTTTCGTGTGCTGTGCGAGCGCGTGGAGCCGGAGACATCGTCAGCAGCGGCCCCGGTCGCGACGTCGGGACGGGCGGCCAGACGGGCGCAACTGGTCGTCATCAGGGGGGAGACGACGCGCAAGAGCTACCCGCTGACCGCGGAGCGCACGAATGTGGGGCGCCTCGCCGAAGTCGTGGGCAAGGACAAGCGCGTCGTGCGGCGGAACCAGGTCGCGTTCTCCGAGCGTGACGACGGCATCAACCAGACCGTGTCGCGCGCCCACGCGCACCTGGCGCTCGCGCCGACCGGCGAGCACCGCCTGTTCGACGACCACAGTTCCTGCGGCACCCGCATCTTCCGCGCCGGCCGAACCATCTCGCTGCCAAGCGGCAGCCCGCGCGGGACGAAGCTGCAGCCGGGCGACGAGATCTACTTCGGCCAGGCGTGCGTTCGGTTCGAGGTCAAACAGGGGTAGACGACAATGGCAGATCGTCTCGAGTGGGAGAGCCTCCTGACGTCGATCGTCCACGAACTCCCGCAGCCGGTTGAGCAGGAAGCCGTGCGCGACGGCTCGGTGGTGCTCGTCGGGGGTGACCCCGGCGAGGTGGTTGTCCGCCTGACGCGGTCGATAGCCACCGTGTCGGAGTACGCGGTGGAGTGGCACGGCCCGCACGACCCGACCGTCCGACCGGTCACATTCGGCACCGTCCACTGGCGTCGCATGCCTGAAGTCCACGCGATCCTGGCGATTCAGACGCTCATCCGTGCAGCGCGCGAGTCCCGGCGATCCAGGTACCGGACCTGCCGCTACTGCGAAATCGCGGTTCCCCCCGAATCGCTCCACGACGAGGATACCTGCCAGGCGTGCGCGCAGCGCCACCTCGGCGTGGTGTACTAAGGAGGCACGCAGATGACGTGGCGCGGGTGGGGTTTCGTGATGCTCCTGTTCACGGTGTCACAGCCGCTGGCGGCGGGCGCTCCGGCACCCGAACCCGCTCTGGCCGCAACGCCGCAGGCCGCCGCCCAGGCGCCGCAGGCCGCCGCCGTCCAGGTGCCGCTGCCGGCAGCCCTCGAGCAGGAAGCGCGTCAGATCGAGCACATGGTCATCGCGCCGTGCTGCTGGATGCAGCCGGTGTCGGATCACCAGTCACAGGCCTCCGACGAG
>JADGOB010000327.1 GCA_017883185.1 Acidobacteriota bacterium | reverse complement strand
ATGCGCGCCCACCCCACGCTGGTCGAGGGACCGGGCTCGATCGACACCCTCGTGATGGAGACGATCCCCGGCGCCACCAGCAAGTGCGGCGCCGAGGGCCTCAGCTGCGTGTCGTTGCCCGACGGCCGCGGCCTCGCCGTCAAGGTCGTCGACGGCGCCCACCGCGCCTCGGATCCGGCGACGGTCACGGCCCTCGCGGCCGTGCTCGGCGCGGACGCCATCGCCGAGCCGCTCCGCGCCAAAGGCCGGCCGCCGATCACGAACGACGCCGGCGACGTGGTCGGCGAGCTACTCGGCGTCGCCCCGGACTGAGGCCGGCCCCGGAGGGCGACGCGCCCGGTATCAGCCTTCTTCCGCCCGCGGCTTGCGCCGCAGGAGGAGCAGGACGACGGCCACAACGACGATCGCGGCGATTCGACGCGCGCCCACAGGCGCCGCTTGATGTTCTTGTCGCCGTCGCCGGGTCCGCGTAGCCCTGGTAGGCCAGTTCGACCATCTTGGCCTTGTCGATGCTGAGCGCCTGCCGGAACTTGGGGTCGCGTAGCACGGCGCCGGCGCGGGCACGCAGGGCCCCGCCGCGCCTACTCGCTGAAGGCGAACCCGGCCGCGAAGACGCGCGCGCAAGCGGCCGCGACGTCCGCGTCGTAGAGCCGGCCGGCGCCCTCAGCGATCTCGGCCAGGGCGGCCTCGATCCCCAGCGCCGGCCGGTACGGCCGGTGTGACGCCATCGCTTCCACGACGTCGGCCACGGCGATGATGCGCACCTCGCGCGGGATCGCCTCGCCCACAAGGCCGTCCGGGTAGCCAGACCCGTCGAGGCGTTCGTGGTGCCAGCGCACGATGTCGGCCACCGGCGCGCCGAACTCGACCGAGGCGAGAATGTCGGCGCCGGCCGCCGGATGTACCTTGATGAGCGCGAACTCGGTCTCCGACAGGCGTCCCGGCTTGGTGAGGATCTCGGCGGGTACGGCGACCTTGCCGATGTCGTGCACCGCGCTGGCCAGGCGCAGCGTCTCGAGCGTGTCGGCCCCGAGCCCCATCTCCGCGCCGAGCGCCACGGCAAGCTCCGTCACGCGACGCTCGTGGCCCGCCGTGTACGGGTCGCGCGTCTCGACCAAGGCGCCCATGGCGGCCACCGCGCCGTCGACGGTGCGGCGCAGCGCGACGGCGCTCTCGAGCAAAGCTTCTTCCGCGCGCCTTCGCCGGAGGATGCCTGCCAGCGCGCTGGCGACGGCCTCCAACACCTCGCGCTCCCCAGGCTGTGCTTCGTGGCCAGGCGGCAAGTACAGGCAGACCACCCCCATGACCTCCCCGGCGGAGAGGATAGGCACGCAGTAGTGTCCGTGGGGGGTCATGCCCTCGTAGGCTGTCTCGTGGCGCTCGTCCAGATGGTCTACGAAGACGAACTCCCCCGTCAACGCGGCGCGCCCGCAGAGGCAGCGGCCGAAGTCGACGCTGGCGCAGGCGCGTAGAAGGGGCTTGGCCAAACCCCTGTGCGCCATCAGCCTGAGAGTGCGCCCTTCTGCCAGGAAGATTGCTCCCCGTGGCAATAGCTCCAGCCATGGGATGGTCAGCATTTGGTCGATGGTGCGCTGGAGCAAGGCAGTGAGGTCGAGGTCCTCGATCGAGAGACGGAAGACGTCGTTGAGGATGCCCTGGGTGCGACTGGAACGCACGAGCGCTTCCTCCATCCGCTGACGCTCGGTGATGTCGCGGGCGATGCTCATCACCGCCGGCCGTCCCTCCCAGGTGATCAGCTGCGCGTTCAACTCCGTGGGGACGAGCGACCCGTCCTTGCGCCGATGCACGCTCTCGAACGCGATGCGCTCCTGTTCGATGATTCTGGTCAGCCGCTCTGGCACGTGCACACCGTGCTCGGGGGCATCCACAGCGTCGATGTTCATGGCCAGCAGCTCATTTCTTGTGTAGCCCAGCCGCTCGCACGCCGTGGCGTTCACCGCCAGCATGCGTCCTTCGGTATCGTGAATGAAGATGGCGTCGCCGGCACTGTCGAAGAGCTTCCGGTATCGTCTCTCGCTGTCTTCCAGCGCTATCTCTCCCTGCTGGCGAAGGGTGATGTCGTTCGTGGTGACCAGGAGCCGCTCCTGCCCCCCTATGGTGGCGTGGCGCATGGTCTGCTCGATCCAGAAAAGGCGGCCCGACTTGTCGCGCGCCCTCCACTCGAAGAGTTGAGGGCCCTCCTCTGCCGCCCTGAGCATCCACTCCCGGGCATCATCCGGGGCGCAAGGAGGCTGCCCCGAACCCAGTGTCGCGAAGTCGATCAGACGGAACTCCGCGCTCGAATAACCGTACATCTCGCAGGCGCTGCGGTTCACCTCGAGCACGGCCCCGGTCTCGACGTCCAGCACAAAGACAGCATCGCCGATCGCATCGAGGATGGTGCGATAGCGCGTCTGCGAGTCCCGCTGCGCCCTGGTCGCCTCCAGCTCCTGAAGGCGCTCCAGACCCATCGCGCCGAGGATCTCGGTGAACTCCTTGGCGACCGCCAGGTTCCGCTCGAGCTGCTCGCGCGTCAGCACAGGCGTCCGGTCGACGGCCTCCAAGTAGGCGTCCTCGTCGAACCCGTACTTCGCCGCCTGGGCGCGGAAGAACTCGAGGTCCGGCTTCTCGAGGAAAAGCTGCCCTACGAACGCGTTGCCGAGGTGTTTCCCACCGACCAGGATCGGCGTCGCGGCGTCCACCATCCCACGGGGGCACTGGTAGACGACCGACGGATCGACCTCGTCGATGTGACTCAGAATGTAGCCGTCGCTCTCGCGGCACTCCAGTTCGCACTCGGGATGCGCCCGATGGAACTGCGTGCAGACGTCCTGGCAGGCCGTAGTCGTGAGAATGTTGCTCTCGTTGTCGATGATCGCCAACTGGAACGGGAAAGCGGCGTTCAGACTGTCGAAGAACTCCTGGAGTTTGGAAACGTCCAGAAGGTCCTCGAGCCTACAGGCCACCGGGTCTGCCATCACTTCCCCACCGGAAACGACACCGACGCAGCTCGCTCTACCCTGCGCGTCCGGACTGCGTGCATCTGCGACGCCTCTCGGTTGTGACCATCGACTGCCAGCGATAGCCGAACCCTACATCACGGAGGGCGACGGGCCTACAGACCGCCGTGCGCGACGCGGCCCCACGCCGTTCCCGCGCCACCCGCGGTGCGGTACACTCACCCCCGCGTCGCAAGGGCGCAGCCGACGACCACCGCCGCTACCGGGAGCCACACATGACACTC
>JADGOB010000326.1 GCA_017883185.1 Acidobacteriota bacterium | reverse complement strand
GCTACCGCGTACTCGTGGACCGCTTGTGGCCACGGGGTCTGTCCGAGGAGTCGGCGCACGTCGACCTGTGGCTGCGCCGCATCGCTCCAACGACCGAACTGCGCAAGTGGTATGGCCATGACGTCGGCAAGTGGCCCCAGTTCCAAGAACGCTATCGTGAGGAGATCGCGAATCATGGGGAGCTGCTCGACCTGATCCGCGACATCGAACGTCATCGGAAGGTCGTGACGCTTCTCTTCGGCGCAAAGGACGAGGAGCACAACCAAGCCAACGTGCTCGTCGACGTGCTCAGGAACAGGCCGACGCGCCCAGGTCGTTGACGGAGCGCACGCCCTGGACACACCACGCGAGCAGTGGAGTTCGTGACGGCTCCAAGACCGGAGCGGGCATGGGTGAGTGCGGTGCCGAACAAGCGCTTCCCGCCGGCGCGCAGAAGGGCCGAACGTTGGGCGAACCGTGGAGCCGTGAGCGATGATCGAGGTGACGCTGACCAGACGACGGCAGATCTCCAGGGGCCTTCCGAGGCGGCAGGCGGTTGAGGAAGAGATGAGCCAGGAGCGCGCAGAGAACGCGACCCGACGTGGAGCGGATGCTTGCGGCCTCGGACTTCCTCTTCGCGATCATCGAGAAGGGATCTGACTCCCTCGTCGCGTTCGCCCGGGTGCTGACGGATCGGACCTACCTTGCGCTCGTGCTCGACGTCACCAGCCGGCCGGCGGTGGACCGCCTACTCGACCCCGCGAATCGGTCGGTGACGCTCTCGACGCTGGAGCGCGCCGCTGCGGCGGTCGGCAAGAAGCTGAGAGTTGAGCTGACGTAGCCAGTCGGAAGAGTCTTGTGCGGATCTGTCGGCCTCGCGGTGCTGCTGCACGGAGCCTTCTGCGGGACCGGAGTCGCAGGCGACTCTTCCGGCAGGCAGCGCCGGGAGCATACTCGCCGCCATGCGAAGCACGAAGGGTCTGCCCGGCACGTGCTGCTGACGTCTCCACGGCATTGACTAGAGTTAGCATATCCGCTAACCTTTGACCATGCCGTACTCCCTCGAGTACTTCAACGAGCGCGTCCTCGCCGAGATCGAGCGGTGGCCGGTCGGCGTCCTCGCCGACTATGCGCGCATCGTGGAGCTGCTGGTCGTGCTTCACGCCTTCGTGAAGAAGACACAGGCGACGCCCGAGCGGGACCTGAGGATCGCCCGCCGCCGGATGAAGGAGGTGCGTGATGGCTGACCACGAGTATCGACCGGTCGCACACGACCACGACGAGTTCCTGGCCAAGGCCATGAAGCGCAAGGGCTTCGCGGCCGCCTACGCGGAGCGGGCGGACGAGTACAGCATCGTGCGGGAGCTCCTGACCGCCCGAGCGAAGGCCGGACTCACCCAGGAGCAGGTCGCGGAATCGATGGGCACGACGAAGAGCGCCGTCTCCCGGTTGGAGGCCGTCGGCAAGCACTCCCCGTCGGTGAGCACTCTCAAGAAGTACGCGCGAGCGGTCGGCTGTGACGTCGAGATCCGTCTCATCCCGGCTCCTCGCCCAACAACGGCATCCACCCGACAGCCGCTGCCCGACTGCGGGTGATGCCGCAGGCGTTCGACCAGCTGACGAGACCTGCCAGGCTGAGTACCAGCGTGAGCCCGCTCGCCGTCTCGGCGTTTCCCGGAGACGCGTTTCCCAGCTGATGCAGCACAAGTCGAGTCCGACGCTGCGCACCATGGTCGAGGTGGCGACTGCGCGTGGCTGTGAGGGCACTCCGGGGGTCGTACCGTGTAGCTTTCGGCCTTCGCTGTCAATGACGGTCCAAAGTTGACCCCCCGCCCCTAGCGTGTCGCCGGCAGCGCGGTGAGGCCGGCTTTCTTTCTGTCTTTGAGGCGATAGCTCTCGCCCTTGATCGAGATCGTCGTCGAGTGGTGCAGCAGGCGGTCGAGGATCGCCGTGGCGATCACGGCGTCGCTGGAGAAGACCTCCGCCCACTCGCCGTAGCTCTTGTTGGCGGTCAAGATGATCGAGCCGTGCTCGTAGCGCCTGCCGGCGGCCACAAGGCCGAGGGTGATGGCAAGATGCGTCTTGCCGACTCCCTCGCCGCGTTCGCCCGGGTGCTCACGGGTCGGACCTACCTCGCCCTCGTACTCGACGTCATCGTCGCGCCGGAGTACCGGGGTGGTGGCCTCGGGCGGCTCCTCGTCGAGCGCATCTGCTCGGAGCCCGCACTGCAGAAGGTAGCGAGCCTCGAGCTGGTCTGCCAGCCAGAACTCATGCCGCTGTATCGGGCGTGGGGTTTCACGGAGAACGCCTGAGGCGCGGCCGACGAGGCATCCGCGTCGAGCGGGGGCGGGCGGCCGGAAGGGCCTCCCGCCCCCGCCACGCCTTGCGGGTGCACCGACGGCGACGAGCCGGCCGCAGCCACCCGGGCGCGCGTCGCGGCGTCCTCGCCCACTGGCCGCCTAACGGCGTCATTCTCCCTTACGGGTAAACCACGAAGTACAGGCACGTCCATCGGCGTCCTGCGACCCGAGAGGAGGGCCGATGACCGACAGTCCCACAGAACAGCTCCGGCACGAGCACGAGCTCGTCCTGATGGTGGTCGAGGCGATGGAGCGCGAGGTGGACGACATCGAGAGGACCGGCCGCGTTCACCGGGAGCGGGTCGCGCAGATGGTCGACTTCACCAGGAACTTCGCCGACGGTTGCCATCACTCCAAAGAAGAGCGCGTGCTGTTCCCCGCGCTCGAGGAGCGGGACGCCGCTGCGGGCGGCCCCGTCAGCGTGATGCTGAGCGAACATGAGGCCGGGCGCGAGGCGATCCGCGCCATCGTCGCGGCCCTGCCCGACATCGACGAGAGTGAGGCCGCACGGACCGCCGTCGCCGAGAACCTCGCGCTGTACGCCCACCTGCTGCGACTGCACATCAACAAGGAGAACACGGTGCTCTTCCCGCTTGCCGAGCGCATCCTGAGCGATCAGGAGCAGGAGATGATCGCGGCGGAGTTCGAGCGCATCGAGAAGGAAGAGACGGGCGCCGGTGTGCACCAGCGTTACCACGAACTGGCGCACACGCTGGCGACGCCGCCGGCCGAAGGCTGAACGCGCGCCGGCCGAAGGCTGCACGCGCGCCGCTCTTGTCAGCGCGGCAGCGGCTCCGTGTCCCAGGCGGAAGGCTTGAACACGGCGCCGGGCTCGGCCCCGACCACGAGCATGGTCGTGCCGGCCTCGCGAGCCACGGCGCCGCGCACGGTCGCCGGGTCGGGGACGTAGAGGA
>JADGOB010000325.1 GCA_017883185.1 Acidobacteriota bacterium | reverse complement strand
CGACAGCCTCACGGACTCCGAGATGTGGCAGGTCAGCCTGCTGCTGCTCCACGCCGACAAACTTCCGGCGTCGGTCCAACAGATTCTCCGCAAGTGAAAGAGGCCGCACGCCCGGACCGGATGGTGGCCTGACTCGCGCCGAGCCCGGTCGAAGGGGTCATGGACTCGTTAGCTATCCGTTAGCCAATCCGGTGCGGGTGCCTGATTTACTCGGATAATGCGTGATTGGTGCGAAAGGGGGGATTCGAACCCCCACGCCCTTGCGGGCGCCAGCCCCTCAAGCTGGACAGAATGACGGTAGATCACGGAGGACCCCGGAAAACGATTCCGTCTCGGCCCCTCGCCAACAGAAGGTCCGTTGTCAGACGCCGCCCCCGGTGTCCCGGTGACCTGACACAGCCTTAGCCGTCCTCAGCCCTCAGCCTTTCTCTTTGAACACCAGGTACGGATCGAGCGCCCGTCCTTGCCACCACTTCCGATCCGCGTTCAGCTCGAAGATCGCAAAGTGCAGATGCGGCGTATCGGGCCGCGCGTTGCCTGACGTGCCGACATAGCCGATCACCTCGCCCTGGGAGACGTGCTGGCCGTCGTGCAGGCCGTCCGCGTAGCGCTCGAGGTGCGCGTAGTAGAAGCAGAGCCGTCCGTCCTCGTCGAACTGGTAGATCGTGGTGCCGCCCCATTGGCTGAAGAACAGCTTCGCGATCGTCCCGTCTTGAACGGCGTGGATCGGAGTGCCGCGCGGCACGACGATGTCCACGGCCTCGTGCGGACGGCCGCCGCGTAATTCGGAGAAGCCGCCCTTGAACGACTCGATGCTGATGCCGTCGATCGGCACACAAAGGTGCGTCGTCGACAGATTCCCGGTGGTGGCGACAGGCGCGGCCGTAATCTTCGGCTGGTCGGCAGGGCCGGCCAGATTATTGACGGGAGGTGGCGCCGCGGCGACCATCGGCTCCGCCGGCGTCTGCGACGGCTTCGCCGCAGCCTGCACCGGCTTCGGCGGACCGTACGTCCGCAGCCATCCATCGACGAGGACGCCCGCGCAGAAGCTCGCGAACAGGGCGAGCAGCGCCAGCGCACTCCGTCCGCGACCCCTGGTCACCGGAACTCCACGGGTGTCCCCGGCTTTACGAGCGCCGCGACACGCGCCGCGTCCCAGTTGGTCAGCCGCACGCAGCCGTGCGACTCGGTGTGGCCGACGCGTCCGGGCTCCGGCGTCCCGTGGAGCCCGTAGTGTTCGAGATTCAGCGCGATCCACACGACGCCGACGGGGTTGTTCGGTCCCGGTTTGATCGTCGCCTTCTCATCGCCCTCTTTGGCGTCCCAGAAGAGGCGGGGGTTGTAGTGAAAGGGCGGCCGCCAGCGCCGGCCGAGCACCTTGTAGTTGCCAGAGGGCAGCGGATCGTGAACGCTCCCGCTCGTCACCGGCGCGTAGAAGAGGATCGTGCCGTCCGCGCGCGTGGCGCGCAGCGCGGAGTCGTCGCGCGACACGAGAATCGCGACGCCGGCCGCCGCGGGATCGACCGTTGGCTCGCTGTCGGGATTGAACGGCGTGACGGCCGGCACGCGGATCTCCCGGCCCGCGACGATCGCCGCGCCAGGATTGAGCTGCCGCAGCAGCGCCGGCGACGCGTGAAAGCGCTCCGCGAGCTCTTCCTCCGCCGACTGGTACCCAAGCGTCGCCAGCGTCGCCTGTTGCTCGAGGCTGCGGGGAATCTGTTTTTCGAACGGCCCTTTCAGGTCGTCGCTGGTGACCGTGTAGGTCATGATCGCAGGCTCGGATCCGTCGACCACGAGCGCCTGCCACGTGGCGCAATCGGGTCGACTGGTCGACGGGAGACCGTGTGCGGACTGCATCGCCGCGAGGGCGTGCGAAAGATTGGCGCCGGGTATTCCGTCGATCTGCCCCGGAGAGAAGCCCTGCCGATCAAGCAGCACCTGGAAGCCGACGAGATCGCCGCAGGGCAGCGGCGCCGGTTTCGGCGGCCGCTTCTTCTGTGCCTGCGCTCCCAGCGCGGCATGCAGTGACAAAACGATGAGGATGGCGACAGTCAACCCAACGGCACGAATACGCATGCGTGGATCATCGCACGTCCCATGCCTCGCGCCCTGACCCGGATTGAACAGCGCGTGTTGAGTGCCGACGATTGCGGGGTGCAGGTTGCGCGCGCTCTGGCGCGACTTCATCCATCTGTCCCTACCGGAAGTGTGATATTCAAGGGAGTGTGTCCACCCAGATACTTCCATCGTGAGCCGCCAAGCACACGAAAGGGAGTAGTACGATGGACACATTCGAGAGTCTGCACCACTCGGTCTGGGACTGCAAGTACCACGTGGTGTTCATCGGGTTCGTGAACCGTCGCGAGAATGGCTGTAAGTTATTGATGTGATTGGTGCCGGAGGAGGGAATTGACCCCACACTCCCCGTGAAGGGAACGGGATTTTGAGAGCATTCACCGCTGATTCTGGAATCATACGTTTTCGGCCAAGATCCTCACAGTCAAGGACTTAGACGCCGCCTCTCGGAATACGAGGCGTGCGCCAAAATACGAGGAACGCGAGGTTGAGTGGGCCACTTCGTGGGACAGTGGGACAACCACCATCGCGGCATCGGAACGGAGGTCGGTCGGTGGTAGGACAACGCTAACCGTAGACGCGAAACCGTCTCCCGAGGCGGCAAGGCACCGCGCGTATTTTCCCGGGACATTTCGGGACCACGCCGATGATGGCTGGTGATGCCGATGCCGCTGGCCTTGAGGGTACAGTCCAAGGGCGTCCGATGCCGCGGCTCGCAACGACGCCCAGGTCGGGCGCCGCCCCTCGACGTTGCTCGGGGCGCCTTGAGCCGGGTCGAAGGGCGCCGCTCTTCGAGGCGGGGTCTTTCGACGAGGACACGGGCGACGAGCGCGCCACGGTCTGCTGGACGCGGGTGTTCTCAACTGCACAGACGCTCGTCCGTGAGAGCCCTATCCTGTGTGGGACGAGTGGCACCTCGCCCCCGTCCGCATGCTGGACGCGAGACGACGTGCCGCCCATGAACAGGAGAGATCGCGATGCTGTACACCTTGGCCGTCATTCTGCTGATCGCGTGGTTGCTTGGCGTCGTCGGGACGTACACCATCGGCGCATTCGTGCATGTCCTGTTGGTTGTCGCCATCGTGCTCTTTCTCGTCGCGCTGCTAGTGTCCCGTAACAGTGGTTCGCATCATAAGTCTTATGCCTGAACCGCCAACGTCCGGGCGGCGAAACGGGCAATGCTGGCG
>JADGOB010000324.1 GCA_017883185.1 Acidobacteriota bacterium | reverse complement strand
CCCGGGTGAGGCGCCCACCAGCCAATGCCATATGGCGGCTCGATGACGAGATCTTCGAGGATGGTGGTCCCAAGGAGTTCCCAGGTCGGAGTGTCGGCTCCGAGCGGTGACGCAGGGCCGGGTCCCGGGGCGGTCGGATCGCCACCGTATGGTTCCGACAGGCGTGCGAGGTCATCCTTTCTCATGAGCTTCCTCGTTGCGGCTTCGGCCGGCGACGGTGAGGCGTGCACAAGCACTTCAAGCCGTCAAACTCAGGGATTCAAGCCGATCGAGGGTATCCGGGAACTTCCTGACCAGCCACATTAGAGCAACCGCCTGTTCGTTGGGTTTGCTCCGCCCCTGTTCCCACCGCTCCAGCGTCCTCGGGTTGACTCCGATCTTGAACGCGAACACTTGGCGCGACATCCGCAACCCTTCCCGCGTCTCGCGGACGAAATCGGCATCCACCGGGGGCAAGGTGATCGGCTCCACTTTGTGCGTGCGCAGCGTCAATCGACCACCACGGTGCTCGCGCATCGCGCGAACGCCCGCCATCATCTCGTCGAACAGTCTCCGGCGCCGGGGCGCCTTCGCTGGCTTCGTCTTGGCCATGGACTATCTCCTCCCCGACCGGCGAGTCCGCTGGCGGGTTTCCGCTGCAATAGCTGCCTTGAGGGCACGCTTCTCCCCGGGGCTCAAGTCTTGAACCTCGTTCTTGTCGTAGATGGTAATCAGCCAGATCTGACGGTCCGTCGCGAAGTAGTAGTAGATCACGCGGAGCCCGCCGCGCTTTCCCTTGCCGCGGCGAGTGTCCCGCCACCGCACCTTCCGGAATCCGCCGGTCCCTGGGATCACCTCTCCCGCCTGGGGATCTTGCGCAAGTTGGCGCTGGAGCTCCCGATAGTCGTCGTCGCCGAGGTGGTCGGCGACGAGCTGCGTGAACAGCGGCGCTTCGATGAACTCCACCCGTTAAGTATACGCAAAGTGCGTATAGACGTCCAACTCGGCGGTTGAGCTTGCGCTGGGCGGCAAACTCGCTTACATAAGAGCAGAGTGCATCGTCACCAGCACGCCGCCCGGCCTGCTGAGGACTACCGTCGTCGCCCCCAAGGGCTTCGACGGTCCATCACACCGCCAGGTGCTCTCCGAATGGAGCCCTCCGGTTCCCGGCCCGCTACCCGCGAACATCCGCCGGAGCTTGCCGCGCGCTCCCTGCAACCCGCAAGCACCACTCGAGAGGAGGCGACGATGTCCGCGACTCTCAACAGCAACCTCGCCCCCAACGTCTATCAGAGACCCGCCTGGATCGCCGCGCCGGGACAGCGAGAGGCGGCCATCGTGAGGTTTGGCTACACGGAACGCCAGGCACGGTTCCTCGCGACGGTGATGCTCCACGGTGGCGTCTGTGTGGAGCGGCAGTACTGCACGTTCGTCGGCATTGCCTATGGCCAGAAGACGCACGACTTCTTCGAGAAGCTCGTGAACCGTCGGCATGCAACGGCTACCGACACCGGCGCCCTCCACCGCGGGCGGTTCTACCATGTGCACTGCAAGACCCTGTACCGAGCCATCGGCGAGCCTGACAACCGGAATCGAAAACCGATGACGTGCGCTGCCGCCATCGAACGGTTGATGCTGCTCGAGGCCGTCCTGGTGGAGCCCGAGCTCACCTGGCTCGGCGCCGCCGACGACAAGGTGTCGTACTTCACCGCCGCTGCCTCTCGGTTGCGTTCTGACGAACTGCCTCATCTCACCTTCGGCGAGCCAAAGGTCGTTCGCCACTTTCCCGACAAATTGCCGATCGGCGTCCACCGGGACGGCCGTCCCGAGGTCTTCCTGTACCTCGTCACGCGGTCCAGCCCGGTCGACTTCCGCGCCTTCCTGGACCGGCACGCGGAGCTGTTCCGCGCGCTCTACCATTGGCAGGTCCGAGTCCTCTTCCCGCGTGCGTTGTGGGCGGAGCGGCCGGCATATGAGCGAGCCTTCTGCGAGCAGCTCGCCATGCCCATCAGTCTGTCCGAGAGCGAGGAACTGGCGTGGTTGTTTCGGGAGCGGCGACGGCTGGCAGCGAGTGGCGGCGCGTCGAGCGAGCCAAGGCTCCGAGAGGCCGAACGACGCTTTCGGGCGCCTCGGTTCCGATGCCTGTACCGTGCCTGGCGCCGGGATGGTGACTCGGTCATCTGGCCGACGGTTTCAAGCGTCCTGGCGGACAAAGTAGAAAGGGGCGAGGCCGTCCTCCAGTGCGATCGGGTGACCGGGTCGTACATGCACCTGGACGAACTCATCGGGACGGCGTGAGGCGCGTGCGAGGGGGAACAGCAGGGGGACAACATCCCGAGACGCAGTTGTCCCCCGTGTCTGCGTCGATCACTATGCGCGCTCAGCAAGGAAGCAGAGCGCACAGGCGGCGTCTTTCGCCGCCGCGAGACCGGCGCCGCGGTGGCCCAGGAGAGAAGAGAGCGGGCGTGAGCGACCCCACCTTCCAGCCGCGCGGCCGTCCCGACCGCGCCCCCGGGGGTCGCTCACGCCCGCGTGTCGGTGTCATGCCGGCGCACACGTCGAACGTCGGTGGCTCAGGGTTGTTGGGCCACGGTAGCGCGAGGTCGAGCTGAGTTGGGATCCGGCGACGATCACGAGCGTGAACGGCAGGCGATTGTCGCCGACGTATGCAAGTCGGCTTCGCGCCCAACATCACCCGCGTGATCGTCACGGATGGCAGGGGGCGATCCGGCGTCGTAAGCTGGCTCGAGCACTCGAGCAACGCAGGCTCGAAGGCTGCGTCAAACCGTCCGCGTGACACGCCCCAACGGTCGATGCAGGGGGACGCGCAAGACCGTTTCGATTCCACGGTCGCGCGGCGGGTCGGCAACGGCCGAATCTATGCCCACCGTCCCGGTCGTCAAGGCGCTGCGGCCTTGACTGCCCGGTCCGTCGGGCGTTCTCTGGCGCTTATGCCGGCCCGGGCGACTGTCGTCCATAGCGCCATGCGAGCGGTCCAGGTTGACGATGCGCCTGGTGGGGCCTATCTTCAGATCATCGGTCCTCGGCTGCGCAGTCGCAGCTTCCTTCGCGTCGCCAGACGCGAAGCGTACGGGGCGTCGTCCCAAGGCGCAGTCCCGCACACCTCGTCCAGTTCAAACGGTAGTCGTCCGGCCGCTTGGCGGACGCGAGCGCCATCGAGCGGTTGACCGTCCGCGGGCGCAACGTCTCGCTCGTCGTGACGTTTCAGGCGGGGCGAAGGCCCACGCCGGCGGTTTGCCACACGGCAAGCGTTCTCGTTCTCGCCGGCGAGCTGCAGCCGT
>JADGOB010000046.1 GCA_017883185.1 Acidobacteriota bacterium | reverse complement strand
CCCAGGCAGAGCCAGCCAGCGTCGGTGGATGGCACGGATGACGGCGTCAGTCCGGCGAGCGTCCCGGCCGGCCCGCCGGCTGGAACCATCCAGCTGAGCGCGTTGGCTTGCAGGTAGGTCATCACCCCGACGATCGCCACCAGCAACAGGGAGTGTTTCACGGTGAATCGGAACAGGGCCGACTCGTGTCCCACCAGGCCAGTGGCCGCGCAGGCGACGGCGATCGACTGCGGCGAGATCATCTTCCCGGTCACGCCGCCGGACGAATTGGCCGCCACGGTGAGCACAGGGCTCACGCCGATGCCGGCCGCCGACACCGATTGCAGCCGTCCGAATACCGCGTTGGCCGAGGTGTCCGAACCGGTGATGAACACGCCGAGCCACCCCAGCACCGGTGAGAACAGCGGGAACAGGTGCCCCGTGCTCGCCAGCGCCATCCCCATCGTCGTCGTCATGCCCGAGGCATTGCCGATGTAGGCGAAGCCGAGCACGGCTGCCATGGTGACGAGCGGAGCGCGGAGCGATGCCAGCGTGCGGACGAAGAGCCGGGCCGCGTCAGACGGCCGCATGCGGGTGATGACGACCGACACGAGAGCCGCGAGCAGGATGACCGTGCCCGTCGCCGAGAGCCAGTTGAGCGCGAACACCGCGGGGACGGCTTTTCCCGTGTCCGGATGGACCACGCCGAGGTGGACGAGCGGGAACGGGAACGACACGGTGGCGTGGTCGAGGAGTGCCTTGACCGGCTTGATGCCCCAGTTGCCCACCAGGATGGTGAGCACGACGAACGGGCTCCAGGCCTTCAGCACCCGCCCGAAGGCCTGCGGGGCAACCGCCTGGGCGGTGGCCTCGTTCTCGAACCGGAAGATCCGGCGCGGCTTCCAGGCCTTGAGAAAGAGCACCAGGCAGACGATCGAGCAGAGCGAGGAGATGATGTCGGGCAGCAGGGGACCCAGGTAGTTCGAGGTCCACCACTGCGCGACGGCGAACGTGCCGCCCGAGACGAGCGCCGCCGGCCACACGTCTTTCACGCCGCGCCGGCCCGACATCGTGAAGACCAACCAGAACGGAATCAGCACCGACAGGAACGGCAGCTGGCGGCCGACCATCCGCGAGATCAGCATCTCGTCGATCCCCGTCACCTGCGCGGCAACCACAATCGGCGTGCCGATGGCCCCGAAGGCGACTGGCGCGGTGTTCGCGAGCAGGCAGAGGCCCGCGGCGTAGAGGGGCTCGAAGCCGAGGCCCACCAGCATCGCCGCCGAGATCGCGACGGGCGTGCCGAAGCCGGCGGCGCCTTCCAGGAACGCGCCGAAGCTGAAGGCGATCAGCAGCGCCTGCAGCCTCCGGTCCTCGGTGATCGAGGCAATCGAGTCCTTGATGATCTCGAACTGCCCGGTCTCGACCGTGATGCGGAACAGGAAGACGGCCGCGATGACGATCCAGCCGATCGGGAACAGGCCGTAGAGCGCGCCTTGAAGCGTGGCGGCGAGGGCCAGGGACGCCGGCATGCGATAGACGGCGATCGCCACCGCCACGGCCAGCGCCGTCGTGCACAGCCCGGCGACGTGCCCCTTCATCTTCCGGACGGCAAGCGCCCAGAAGAGAAAGGCGATGGGCACCCCCCCGGCGAGAGCCGAGACGAAGATGTTGCCCAGGGGATTGTACGTCTGTGTCCACACGGTGGGTGTCTCCAGGGGGTGCGAGTAAGCATAACCCGGTCGAGCCGGAACCACGGAGGCTCGGCCGGGTTATGAGCGCCCTTCGGCCGACAACCACGATACATTTTCCGGGACGCCCTGGACTTCATCCGTGAGGGACTACGGCATCGGGTGCAGCGGGATGACCTCGGCGTGGTGGTCGTCCACCGTATCCGACGCCCCCAACTGGCGCCGCAGCCGTCGCTCGTAGGCGGTCAGCCACCGCTCGATCCGCTCGGCCTGTCGTCCCTTGTCGAGCAGCGATTCGCGCGCCCGTTTCAACGAGTAGTCAATCGTCTCGAGCCGGAGCTTGATGGCGCCGGTCGGCTTGTTCTCGTCGATGTCCTTGAAGCCGAAGTACGGCGTACCGGATCGCTCGATGACCTCCTCGATCGTCGCGTAGATCGGCGCGTCGTGGCCGCACTTGAAGTTCGACAATTCCACCGCCACCAGGTTCGGGTGGCGCGCCGCGAACTTCGCCGCCCACATCTTCAGGTTGCTGCTCGCCGCCAGCGAGTTCTTCCACACGTCCGAGATGTCGAGCGGGTGCTTGATCACGCCGGCGCGCACCTCGTCGCCGAACATCCGTTCGAGCAGGTCCTCGTCGAGCGGCAGGGTGCTCTGCGAGAACACGGCGTAGCCGAGCTTCTGCAGTTCCTCGGGGATGCCGTGGTTCAAGCCCGGATCGTGGTGGTACGGGCGCCCGAGCAGGAGGATCCCGAGACGGTTCTCGCGCTCGAGGGCGTCGAGCGCCTTGCGCGCGGCCGACCGCACGACCCTCTCGTAGTCGGCCAGCACCGCGTGCCCGGCCTCGATCGCGCGCTCGTTCTCCTCCCAGGACAGGCCGAGCACCGGCCCCCAGATGTCCAGCATCTGCCGGCGGAAGAGCGGCGCGTCCTCCATGTCGAGCAGGCCGTCCAGGTACTGCACGCCCTGCTCGGCGAACAGGTCCCCTTCCTTGGTGAACGCCGCCCGCACCGTTTGCGGCGTGAGCGAGACCGTGGGGCAGGCGTTGCTGGCCCGCGTGCCGACGAACCGCGACGGCAGGACCTCGACCATCGGGAAGAAGATGCAGTCGATCGGCGCGCGCTTGTGCTTGACGAACAGCAGGTTGTGCACGTGCGCGAGCGCGACCTTCGACGGGAAGCACGGATCGATCGATCCGCGCGTCGTCCCCGTCCGGTACATGTCCATGCTGGTGAAATCCGAGAACACGATGTTCTTCGGATCGACGCCGACGCTCTCGAGATACCCGGTGAAGAACGGCGCCAGCGCGTACATGTTGAACACGCGCGGGATGCCGACCCGTACCGAGCCGCGCTTCTCGACCAGCGTGCGACGGGCGCGCGCGGCCGGCGTCCACCCCTTTGGCGGCATGGGATCCGCGACGCTGGCCGGGTGCCGCAGCGTCCACACCTCGCGTGCGGCCATCGCGACGAGGTTTGGCGTGCGCTTCTTCACCGCGTCCTCGGCCGCCTTGATATCCCGCATGTGCGAGATGTCCTCGGCCGCCCCCTTCTCGCAGCCCGCCACGACGAACCGTCGGTGGGAGACCCGCTCGATGTCTGCCGCCACCTGCGCGTTGGCGGCCGCCTTCGGCCCGATCGACACGTCGATGAAGGTGCGGACGCACTCGTTCTTGCAGAAGTGACACCGGGTCTCGTCGTCGCACCGCGTCTCGAAGGTGATTCGCTCGGCCGCTTCGAGCCCGATGAACGTCGTCTGGTGACCGTGCCGCCAGAGCCGGATCGCCTCGAGCGCCGCGCCAATCGCGCCCGCTTCGCCGCAGTGCTCGTGCAACACGATGTCGGGTTGCCGCGCCTGCCCGCGGAAGTTGTCGCGGATGAAATCGACCTCTGCCTTGACGACCGCCAGGTTGCGCTGCGTGCCGCCCTGCAGGACGAACCGCCAGCCGAACCGCGAGAGGTTGGGCGCCTTCGCCACGTAGAGGAAGACGTTCTTGGGCAGCACCGCGGCGAGCCCCGCGAGGATTTCCTCCGGCTTCCAGCCGTGCCGCTGGACGTTGGCGATCTCCGACTGCAGGAACAGCACGCACCCCTGCCCGAACACCGGCATCTCGCGCGCCGTGAACGCGGCCTCCGCGAACTGTTCGACGGGGTACCCGAAGCTGCGCGCGATCGACTGCAGGAAATAGCCGTTGCCCGCCGAGCACCCCGTGTTCAGGCGGAAGTCCTTCACGCGGCCGCCGTGGAGCACGATGATTTTGATGTCCTGGCCGCCGACGTCCACGATGACGTGCGGGTCGTCGTAGATGTGCAGCGCCGAGTTCGCGTGCGCCACCGTCTCGACCAGCGCCTCGTCGCCCGCGAAGACGTCCTTCAGGATGTCCTTGGCGTAGCCGGTCGTCACCAGCCCGGACACCTCCACGCGCGCCCCCTGCGACTCGATCTGCTGGCGCACGGAGCCGAACATCTCAATCGCGTCCTCGATCGGGTTTCCTCGGGAGAGCTGGTACGCCTTCGCCAGCACCCGGCCGTCCTCGTCCAGCAGGACCGCCTTGGTGGACGTCGATCCGGCGTCGAGGCCGATGAAGCCGCGGACGAACGTCCCCGGTTCGAGCGTGGGCGCGGTCCAGGCCGGCCGCTCGTACTTCTGTCGGAACTCGGCCAGGTCCATCCCCGTCGCGCCGACCGCCGCCGCGCCGCGCCGCGTGCCCTCGTGGCCGCGCGCGATCGCCGCTGCCAGCCGGCTCGCCCCCAGGTACTCGGTGCCCGTCTCGCGCTCGCGCCGGCCGTATTCCACGCCGCCCAACGCGCCAAAGTACTCGGCCATCGGAGGCGCGACGATCAGGTCCTCCGGGCTCGCCCCCGCCGGCACCGCCATGCCGCGTTCTTTCCAGCGCCCGGGGAGGTGCGCCTGCCACGCTTCTCGCAGGCCGCGGATGAACGCGTGCGGTCCGCCGACGAGCAGCACTTTCGGCGGCAGGACGTGGCCGCGCGACAGCACGCTGAGGTTCTGCAGGACGATGGCGTCGAAGAGCGACGCCATCAGCTCCTCCGCCGCGACGCCCCGCTTCTGCAGGCCGTTGATGTCGGTCTCGGCGAACACGCCGCACTTGCCCGCGATCGGGTAGACCTTCACCCCCGCATACGGCTGGTGCATCAACGCGTCCGGGGCGACCTTCAGCTTGGCGGAGATCTTGTCGATGACAACGCCGGTGCCGCCCGCGCACTTGTCGTTCATCGACACCGTCTTGCGCGATCGCTCCTCGGTCTCCTCGTCGAAGACGATGATCTTCGCGTCCTGGCCGCCAAGCTCGATCACCGTGCGCGCATCGGGGTGGCGCCGCTCCACGGCCATCGCGACCGCGGCCACCTCCTGGATGTAGTGCGCCCCGATGAGCTCGGCGTACGCCGCGCCAGACGATCCCGTGATGAACGCGCGAGCGCTGCCCCGGACGACGCCGGCCTCCTGTTCGAGGCGTGTCAGCATCTCCAGCAGCTTCTCGGCGGGGCGGCTCTCGTGCCGCTGGTAGTCCCGCCAGACGATCTCGTCAGTACGAACGTCTACCGCAACGGCCTTGACGGTGGTGGACCCGGCGTCGAGGCCGAGGAGGAATCTGGGGTCTGAATCGGTCATGGCACCTGCTGGTTGGCTGACGGGCGCAACCCGGGTTGTGCGGGGACGCGCCTGGAGCGCCACGCGCGATCGCGATTGATCAGCTGGCTGACGTGGAGCGCGAAGTTGGCGGCGACGCCGGCCACGCCCGGGCTGGCCGGTACATGGTGGAACGGGCTCCGCAGCTCCGGGTGGTCGTCCACGTAGCGACGGATCTCGTTCAGCTTCTTTCCGGTCGAGGCCAGCGCCCGGTCGAACTCCTCCTCGGCCCGCTCGCGCGCCTCGGCCAGCACCATCTGCACGCGGCTGTGCGCGTGCAGCTCTCCCTCCGCGGCGGTTTCAATCGGGAGGAACAGCACGTTCTTCACGCGGGCGGCCACCGTCGATTGCACGCCGTCGGATTGCGTGGACGGCATGCACCCGAACGGCTTCAGGCTGAGCACCATGTGGGCGCTGGCCTGCGCGTGGTAGTAGATGTTCTTGCCGACTTCCAAGTGCCCTTCGCCCCCGCGCGCCAGGCTGTGGTAGAACGCGTGCGCGGCCTTCGCCAGCGCTTCCTGGTCCACCAGGTGGTGCGGCACGTCGCCGAGCGCCCGGCACAGCCGGTGGTATCGGTGGCGGTAGATCGCATTGCCCGCCGAGAAGGCCATGCGCTTCCAGAGCGTCCGCAACTCGTCGGAGGTCTTCGCCTTCAGCCGCACTCCGAGCGGCCCGCCTCGCGGCACGCTCACGCCGCGACGATCGAGAACGCGCGCGTGCTCCTGCCGCAGCAGGTACATCAGCCAGGTGCTGAGCGGATCGACGATGACGTGCGCGCCCTCGCGCTCGAGGAACTCGAACATCCGGAAGTTGCCATCCCCCTCGGTGGACTGCGCCCAGAACTCGCCGGTGATCTTCACGATCGGCTTCACGCGCAGCCGGTCCACCTCGATGACCGCCAGGCGATCGCGGCAGGCCCGCATCACGTTCTTCATCAGCGGGCCATACAGGTGCTCGCGCATGTTCATGAGCACCTCCGTCGTCTGGCGCGGCACCTTCTTCGCCGACACACGCTTCCACAGCCACGCCGGCAGGCGCGTGTCCGGCTTCAGGTGGTGGCGCGCGCGGAAGTCGTCGGCCAGCAGCGTCATCGCCTCCTCGAGTTGGCGATTGGTGGAGCCGGGCACGACCTCGTAGGGCCTGACCGCGTACGAGAAGTCGTTCAGGATGTCGGCCGTCTGGAACGCGTTGAGCGCGCCGAGGCCGAGCAGCAGCGAGAGTTTGAGCCCCGATTCCCCGGTGTTGGCCTTCACCCCGTCATTCTGCTGGAAGGTCAGGATCCGGAACCCCTCGAAGCCGGCGTTGCGAAGCGCCAGCCGGAACTCCCCTTCGTACATGCCGAACCGGCAGGGGCCGCAGCTGGCCGCCGTGAAGAAGACGTACCGATCGACGATGTCCTGGCGGGAGATCCCGGTCGACTCCAGTTGCTGGAGGTACTTCACCAGCGCACCGACCGTGAAATAGGCGGGATTGCACAGCCCGTTGTTGCCGTACTGCTTTCCCACCAGGCAGGCCGTCAGGTCGGGCTGGGGCAGCGGCTGGCAGTGATGCCCGCACGCTTCGAGGATGGCTTGGATCAACTGCTCGTGCCGGGCCGTCAAGCCCCCGATCAGGATCGTGACCCGGTCGCGTTCCTCGGCGGTGAACGGGCGTTCCTGCTCGCGCCGATAGTGCGTCGGCGGCGGGTCGGCCAGGTGCGCGCGGCGCTGGAGCCGGTCACGAGCCTCGGCCAGGCGCCGGGCGATTTCCACTTCGGTGCCGGTATTCCGGCGGCTGTCTGTGCCTCCGGCGTATTCCGGTGTCACGAAGGGCGAAGAGTCCTCTGTCCGACCGGCCGTCATGTGCCGTCCTCCCGGATCAACCGTCGAGTTCTGTCAAACCTAATTATTTTACTACTGCAGGGACAGCGGCGCACCTTTGACCCCGAAACGGCGGTTCTCCAGCTCGACCGTAATCAGGTCTGCAACTGCTCCATGTGTGCAAGAATAGGCGGGTCTTTTTTTCTATTGGAGCAGCCGTGGCGTCCTACCAATACATCTTCACCATGAAGGGCCTGGGCAAGGTTCACCCTCCCGACAAGACGGTCCTCGAGGATATCTGGCTGTCGTTCCTGCCGGGGGCCAAGATCGGGGTCCTCGGGGCAAACGGCGCCGGGAAAAGCACGTTGCTCAGGATCATGGCTGGCCTCGATCGTGACTTCGGCGGTGAGGCGTTTCCGGCCGAGGGGGTGTCGATCGGCTTTCTGCCGCAGGAGCCGGCGCTCGATCCGGAGAAGAACGTCCTCGGGAACATCGAGGAGGGCGTGGCTGAAACCAGGGCCTTGCTGGCCGAGTACGAACGGCTGATCGAGCGCCTGGGGGAGGATCTGTCGGCCGACGAGATGGACAAGGTCCTGGACCAGCAGGGCACGCTGCAGGACCGGATCGACGCGGCCTCGGCGTGGGACCTCGATTCCCGGGTTGAGCTGGCCATGGACGCGCTCCGCGTGCCGCCCGCCGACGCGGACGTGCGGACGCTCTCGGGCGGCGAACGTCGCCGGGTGGCGTTGTGTCGATTGCTCCTGCGGTCGCCCGACCTGCTGCTGCTCGACGAACCCACCAATCACCTGGACGCCGAATCCGTCGCGTGGCTCGAGCGGTTCCTCCACGACTACCCTGGCACGGTCGTCGCGGTGACGCACGATCGGTACTTCCTCGACAACGTGGCCGGCTGGATCCTCGAACTCGATCGCGGGCACGGCATTCCGTGGCAGGGGAACTACTCGTCGTGGCTCGAGCAGAAAGAGCAGCGGCTGGAACACGAGGAGAAGCATGAGGCCCGGCGCCAGCGGACGCTGGCACGCGAGCTGGAGTGGATCCGGATGTCGCCCCGCGCCCGGCAGGCGAAGGGCAAGGCGCGCTTGAACGCCTACGAGGAGATGCTCTCAGAGGACTCGGCGCAGCGGATCGAGCGCGGGGAGATCTACATCGCGCCAGGGCCGCGCCTGGGCGACGTGGTGGTCGAGGCCAACGGGCTGAGAAAAGGCTACGGCGACAACCTGCTGATCGACGGCCTGGACTTCAAATTGCCGCGCGGCGGCATCGTCGGCGTCATCGGGCCGAACGGGGCGGGCAAGACCACGCTGTTCCGGCTGATCACCGGCCAGGAGGCGCCCGACGCCGGTACGTTGCGAGTCGGCGAGACCGTGACGATCGGCTATGTCGATCAGAGCCGCGACGGGCTGGACCCGGCCAGGACCGTGTGGGAAGAGATCTCGGGCGGGCAGGACGAGATTCTGATCGGCAAGCGAGCCGTGCCCTCACGGGCGTACGCCTCCTGGTTCAACTTCAAGGGACGCGATCAGCAGCGGACCGTCGGGACGTTGTCAGGAGGTGAGCGGAACCGTCTCCACCTGGCGCGGTTGCTCCGCGGCGGGTGTAACCTGCTGCTGCTCGACGAGCCGACCAACGACCTGGACGTGGACACGCTCCGATCGCTCGAGGACGCGCTGGTGGACTTCGCCGGGTGCGCGCTGGTGGTCAGCCACGATCGCTGGTTCCTCGACCGCATTGCCACCCACATCATGGCGTTCGAGGGCGACAGCGAGGTGGAATGGTTCCAAGGGAACTACCAGGATTACGAGGCCGACCGCCATCGGCGGCTGGGTGCGGAGGCCGACAGGCCGCACCGCATCAAGTACCGCAAACTCGTCAGGTAGCCCTGAGCTGAGAGTATCCCGCTGGATTTCCACCCCGAGGGAATGTCCTTCACGTCGTGCCCGCCTTGCGTCTCGTCGCATCCACATCACGCCCTCAGAGGATGGCATCATGCATTTGTTGTGGTCGGTCGGGAAGGGTCTGGTTCTGCTGCTGCTCACCCCCGCGCTGTCCGCCGCTCAGAGCGCCGCGCCGGGCGACATCGCGAATACCGTCCGCGAGGTTCAACAGTACGGCTTCGCCATCCACATCCTGGCGATGCTGCTGGTCGGCTTCGGCTTCCTGATGGTGTTCGCCAACCGCTATGGCTATGGCGCCGTCACGGGGACCTACTTGGTCGTGGCGGCCGGCGTGCCGTTGTACATCGGCTTGCGGGCGAGCGGAGTGCTGTCGGCGGAGGCCGTCGAGCCGCACTCGATCAAGGCACTGTTGCTCGCCGAGTTCGCCGTCGCTTCTGCCCTGATTGCCGCCGGCGCTGTGCTCGGACGCGTCCGCCTCTATCAATACGCCCTGCTGGCCGTCGTCATGATTCCCTTCTACATGCTCAACGAGCGACTCGTCCTCGACGGGGGGCTCGGCGTCACCAAGGGATTCACCGACGCGGCCGGCTCGATCAGCATCCACGCCTTCGGCGCCTACTTCGGCCTGGGACTGGCGGTCGCGCTCACGAGCCAACGGCAGCGGAACGTGGAGGTGTCGAGCGACGCAGCGTCAAACCGCTTCTCGATGATCGGTTCGATGGAGCAGGCGGTGGCGGCTGTCAGCTGGGCATGCCTGAAGGAGGAACTCACAGTCCCGGCAGAAGCCGGTGACACTCGATAACAACTCCCGACCTCCAGCCGAAGATGTAGGGCACAACCGCGGGCTGCGCAGACACCTGGGCCTCGGGCGCATCTTACCTTGTCCGCACCCGGCCACGGCTTGCTGCGCAGGCGTCATCGACGACCTCCGGCGACACGCTGCCCGCTGTCAGTGGCCAGTGTGTCCCGCGTGACTGACCGACTGACTCGCCGCTGGCCACTGGCAACCGACCACTGACCACTGTCTATGTCGTCGTCGGCTGGAACTTCAGCGAGGTCCCGTTCGTGCAGTAGCGCAACCCGGTGGGCGTCGGGCCGTCCTCGAACACGTGTCCCAGGTGGCCGCCGCACCGCCGGCAGTGGACCTCGGTGCGAACCATGCCGTGGCGGCGGTCAACGGTGATATCCACCGCGTGCTCGAGCGGTGCGAAGTAGCTTGGCCACCCCGACCCGCTGTCGTACTTCGCGTCGGACGAGAAGAGCGGGGCGCCGCAGCCGGCACAGAGGAAATGGCCCTCGCGGTGCTCCTCGTTGAACGGGTGCGACCATGCCGGCTCCGTGCCGCGCTGCCGCAGCACGCGATACTCCTGCGGGCTCAACGTCTCCTGCCACTCGACGTCGCTCTTCGAAACCTCGTCCGCCGCCGTGGGCTTGTTCTCCATGTCACTTCCGTCGATCTCTACCTGGCCCCGGAGATATATCGCTCGAGCTGTTCGATGACGAATCCCTGGTTCTCGATCATCGCCCGCCCGACGTCGCCGATCGACACCACCCCGATGGGCCGCTGATGCTCCGTGACCGGAAGGTGACGGATGTGGCGCACCGTCATCAGTCCCATGCACTCGTCGATGGTCATCTCGGGCGGGATGCAGACCACTTCCTCGGTCATGATCGCTGAGACTGGCGTGTCCCGGGACGCGTGCCCGTGGAGCACGACTTTGCGCGCGTAGTCGCGCTCGGAGAGGATGCCGACCATGGTGCCCTGCCGGTCGACCACCAAGACCGCGCCGATGTTCCGGTCGGCCATCAGCGTCAGGGCGTCGTACACCGAAGCCTCCGGGGTAATCGAGTGGATTTCGCGGCCTTTCGCGTTCAGCAAGTCCCGAACGATTCTCATCGTGCCGTCCTCCTCTGGAACACGTTGCCCTGTGGCGATAGCCGGCCGGCGGACCCGGTCGGAGCGAAGGAGCGAACACCTGCCTTGCTTATCGATGAAGATAGCAGTGTAGCGGCTTGCGGCGCCGTCGGCAACGGGATGTCGCGGTTGAGGTTGCGGTTGAGGTCAGGACGAGGTTGGCGGCGCGGCGGTTTCATTGGCACGAGCCGCGGATTCCCCCTCGCGGCTGTGCCCCAGTTTCACCCGGATCGATCGCCACTTTCCCTGCTTGAACCGGGCCACGCTGAGCGTGGCCCGGGTGATGTGTCCGAGGACGATGGCGGTCCACACGCCGGCCGGCGCCAGGTGCCCGGTGGCCTCGAGCACGCTGCACAACCCGAGCGGCACGACGATTTGCGAGATGATCGAGATCACGAACGGGCTTCGCGTATCCCCGCTCCCCTGGAGCGCCCCGGTGTAGGTGAGCGCCACGGTGACGAACAGCCCCGACACGCTCAGGAAGCGCAGCAGTTGGCTGCCAAGGTCCAGCACGATCGGATCGGTCAGCCCGAACAGCGCGAACAGCGCCCGCGGGAACAGAACGAACGCCAGGCCCACCACGGCCGCGAGGCAAACGCCGATGCGCGCGGCAATGGCCGGCCCCTGCTCGCTGCGCTCGGGGCGGTTGGCGCCGAGGTTTTGCCCCACCACGGTCGAGGCGGCGCCCATCAGCCCCACCGACGTCCACGTGACCAGCGAGAACAGCTCGCCGTAGCCCACGGCGTACGCGGCCTGCGCCTTCGCGCTGTGGCCGAGCGACCCGATGAACCGGAAGAGGAGCAGCCCCGCCACGTTCATCGCGATCCCCTGGAAGCCGGCGGGCAATCCAATCGCGAACAGCGACCGGATCACCGGCCACTCGATCCGCCAGCTCATACCTCGCGACCAGCGGATCACCGACCGGCCGGAGAAGAGCCACAGCAGGCCGACTCCGCCGACGATGGCATTCGCGGTGACGGTTCCGATGGCGGCGCCGGTGGTCCCCAGCGCCGGGATGGGCCCGAGGCCTCGAATCAGCACGATGTTCAGCGCCGCGTTCAGGATGGTGACGCCAATTCCGAGCCGTAGCGGCGTCTGCGCATCCCCGGCCGCGCGGAACGCCCCGCCCAGCATGAAGAAGACCAGCATGCCGACGCTGCAGGTCAGCATGATTCGCAGGAACGGCAGCGCCTCGCGCTTCACTTCGGGAGCGGCGTTGACGATGTCGAGGAGGCGAGGGGCCAGCAGGTAGCCGGCCGGGGCGAGCACCAGGCCCGCGAGAAGGAGCGACGCGAGAAACGCCTGGTAGACCACGCGGTTGACGCGATCGGAGTCACCCGCCCCCGCCGCCCGCGCGACGAACACGGCCGTGCCCGTGTACAGCGACGCGATGAAGGTGATGACGACCAGGATGATCTGCCAGCTGACGCCGATCGCCGCGTTGGCGGTATAGCCGACGAAGTGGCCCACCAGCGCGTGGTCCACCATCCCCTGCAACCCGGCGAACGCGTTCTGCAGCATCGTGGGCCACGCGAGCTTCCACACCGCGTGGAGCAGCGGGCCGTCCACGAGGCTGCGGTCGAAGCGACGGCAGGGAGCTTCCTGGGGCATCGGGGGCTCGGGTCGGTCAGCGCCGGCGGAAGAGCGCCAGCAGTTCGTGGGCCGCGCGGAACGGGCTGAGGCGGCCCGCGCGAACCTCCTCGCGCATCGCCGCCAGCCGGTCGTTGATCGCATCGTCCCGGCGGATTTCCTGCTCGAGCCCGTAGAGCAGGGCTTCGCGCATCCACTCGAGGGCCTGCTGTTCGCGCAGCCTGGCGAACCAGCCGTTCGATTCGAGCAGCGCCCGGTGTTCGAGGATCGTGTTCCAGATGTCCGCCACGCCGTCGCGGTTGAGCGCCGAGCAGGTCGTGACTCGCGGATTCCATCCGTCGGCGGCGGCAGGGAAGAGGTGCAGCGCGCTCTCGTAGTCGTGGCGCGCCCGCTCGGCGCGCTTGCGGTTGTCGCCGTCGGCCTTGTTGATGGCGACGAGGTCGGTCATCTCGAGGATGCCGCGCTTCATGCCCTGCAGCTCGTCGCCCGCCCCGGCCAGCATCAGCAGCAGGAAGAAGTCGGTCATCGATCGCACGGTGGTTTCCGACTGGCCGACGCCCACGGTTTCGATGAACAGGTTCTGGTAGCCGGCCGCCTCGCAGAGGAGCATCGCTTCGCGCGTGCGTCGGGCGACGCCGCCGAGGTGGCCGCGAGACGGTGATGGGCGGATGAACGCCCGATCGTCGGTGGCCAGTTGCTCCATCCGCGTCTTGTCGCCGAGGATGCTGCCGCCCGACAGCGGGCTGGACGGGTCGATCGAGAGGACCGCGACGGTCTCGCCGACGGTTCGCGTGAGGTAGGTGCCGAGGGCTTCGATGAAGCTGCTCTTCCCGACGCCTGGCACGCCGGTGATGCCCACGCGGCGCGACCGGCCGGTGTCGGGAAGGCACGCTTCGATCACCTCGGACGCGAGATCGACATCCGAGGGCAGTTCGCTCTCGACCAGGGTGATCGCGCGCGCAAGCACGCTGCGGTTGCCGCCCCGGATCCCGGCCACGTACTCGGCGGCGGCCAGCCGCCGGCGCCGGCGGGGCGTGGAGGAGGATGGCGCCATCGGGTCCATCATAACCCGGTCGAGCCGGAACCAAAGAGGCTCGGGTCGTCGAAGACTTCGCGCACCAGGGACTACGCCGCTCCGGTCAGCAACGCCTCCAGGATCTTCTGCGCGGCGCGTGGGATGACGGTCCCCGGCCCGAACACCCCCGCCGCCCCTGCCTCGTGCAGGTACTCGTAGTCCTGCGGCGGGATGACGCCGCCAACCACGACCATGATGTCCTCGCGGCCCAGCGCGCGCAGTTCCTGGACCACTTCGGGAATGAGCGTCTTGTGGCCACCCGCCAGCGTCGAGACGCCCAGGACGTGCACGTCGTTCTCCACGGCGTGGCGCGCCACTTCCTTCGGGGTCTGGAACAGCGGCCCGATGTCCACGTCGAATCCCAGGTCGGCGAAAGCCGTGGCAATCACCTTCGCGCCCCGGTCGTGGCCGTCCTGTCCCATCTTGGCAACCAGGATGCGCAGCGGACGGCCCTCCTGCTTCGCGAACGCCGCCGCCATCTGGCGGGCCTTCTGGAACTCGGGGTCCGTCTCGCTCTCCGAGGAGTAGACGCCGGAGATCGTGCGGTGCACCGCCTGGTAGCGGCCGAACACCTTCTCCAGCGCGTCGGAAATCTCGCCGAGCGTGGCGCGCTTACGCGCGGCGTCGACGGCGAGATCGAGGAGGTTGCCCTGTCCGGATCCGGCGCAGAGCGTGAGCGCCTCGAGCGCCTCGCGGACGGCAGCGCCGTCGCGCGCGCGCTTGAGTTCGTCGAGGCGAAGCAGTTGCTTCCGCCGGACCTCCACGTTGTCCACCTCGAGCAGATCGATCGGCTCTTCTTCCTCGCGGCGGTACTTGTTGACGCCGACAATCGTCTCCCTGCCCGAGTCAATGCGCGCCTGGCGCCGCGCGGCCGCTTCCTCGATCCGCATCTTCGGCAGGCCGCTCTCGATCGCCTTCGTCATCCCGCCCAGTTCCTCGACCTCGGAGATGAGCGTCCACGCCCGGTTCATCAGTTCCCTGGTGAGCGATTCCACGTAGTACGAGCCGCCCCACGGATCGACCACCCGCGTGATGCCCGTCTCTTCCTGGAGGTAGATCTGGGTGTTGCGCGCGATGCGGGCGGAGAAGTCGCTGGGCAGCGCGATCGCCTCGTCCAGCGCGTTGGTGTGGAGCGACTGCGTGTGGCCCATCGCCGCGGCCAGCGCCTCGATGCACGTGCGGGTCACATTGTTGAACGGGTCCTGCGCCGCCAGGCTCCAGCCCGAGGTCTGCGAGTGCGCCCGGAGCACCATCGACTTCGGGTTCTTCGGGTGGAACTGCTTCACGATCTTCGCCCACAGCACGCGCGCCGCGCGCATCTTGGCGATCTCCATGAAGTAGTTCATCCCGACGGCCCAGAAGAACGAGAGGCGGGGCGCGAAGGCGTCGATCTCGAGGCCGGCCGCGATCCCCGTCCTCAGGTACTCGAGGCCGTCGGCGAGCGTGTAGGCCAGCTCGAGATCCGCCGTGGCCCCCGCTTCCTGCATGTGGTACCCGCTGATCGAGATGCAGTTGAACTTCGGCATCCGCTCGGAGCAGTAGCGGAAGATGTCGCCGATGATCCGCATCGAGGGCGTCGGCGGGTAGATGTAGGTGTTGCGAACCATGAACTCCTTGAGGATGTCGTTCTGGATGGTCCCGATCAGCTTTTCCGGCCCGACGCCCTGCTCCTCGGCCGCGACGATGTAGAAGGCCATGATCGGCAGCACCGCGCCGTTCATCGTCATCGACACCGACATCTGATCGAGCGGGATCTGGTCGAACAGGATCTTCATGTCGAGGATCGAGTCGATCGCCACCCCCGCCTTGCCCACGTCCCCTGCGACGCGGTCGTGATCCGAGTCGTAGCCGCGGTGCGTCGCGAGGTCGAACGCGACCGATAGGCCTTTCTGACCCCCGGCAAGGTTCCGCCGGTAGAACGCGTTCGACTCTTCGGCCGTCGAGAAGCCCGCGTACTGCCGGACCGTCCACGGCTGCATGACGTACATCGTGGCGTACGGGCCGCGCAGGTACGGCGGGATGCCCGCCGCGTACTCCAGGTGGTCCATGCCCGCCAAATCAGCCTGCGCGTAGGACGGCTTCACCACGATGCGCTCGGCCGTGGTCCAGTTCGGACGACCAGCTGCCGGGGCGGGCGAGGTGCCGGCCGTGAGGGGCACGGGCTTGGCGATCTTCGAGAAATCTGGCCGCTTCATCGATCTATTCCTTGATGCCCAGGCGGGTCTGCCAGGCCGTGAGCGTCTCGACGGCGTTCGACAGGACGTGGACGAAGTCGGCCACGCCTGCCTCCTTCAGCGCGCCAATCTGCTCCTTCGGGTTGCCCGCGACGAGGACGGGCGCTGTGACCTGCGGCACGACGGCCGCGGCCAGCTCGACGTACTCGGGATCGGAACTGCACAACACGACGAGGTCCGCGTCCACCAGCGTGTCGGACGACACGATGTCGAAGCCAGCGCAGCCGAAGAAGTTGAGACAGAACACGGCGCGCGCCTTCCGCATCTTCGCGTGGCCGCGTTCGAGCAGCAGGATGCGCGGCACGTGTCCCGTCGCCTTCGCGTGCCGCTCGGTGCGCAACCGGATGGCCTCGAAGGGGGACGCGAGACGCCAGAGGTCGCCCATGCGGCCGCTCGCGTCGAGTTCGCGTTCCTGCAGGTTCGGGTAGTTGTTGGTGCCAACCAGGACGCGCCGTCGCAAAGCGACAGCCTTGTCCTTGGCGGCGCGAGCGCTGCCGAGCGCCGTCTCGAGCGCTCCCGAATCCCGGTAGGCTGCCCATCCGCCGGCCGCCTCGATCGATTGGAACAGTGTCCACGCCTCGGCGGCCAGCGCGTCGGTGAGCGCCTCGACGTAGTAGGAGCCGGCGCCGGGATCGATCACCTTGTCGAGGTGACTCTCCTCGCGAAGGATGTGGTGCACGTTCTCCGCGAGGTGCGGGTCGAATCCGCACGGAGTGATGGTCAGCGAGTCGCAGCCGCCGAGCACCGCGGACACCGCCTCTGTGGTCACCCGCAGCATGTTCACGTACGGGTCATAGAGCGTCTTGTTCTCGCCGGCCGTCCGCGCGTGGATCCGCAGTTGGTCCTTCACGCCGAACGCGGAGGCGACTTCGTGCCAGAGCAGCCGGGCGGCCCGCAGCTTGGCGATCTCCATGAAGTGACTTGAGCCGACCGCGAACGCGAACGTCGTGACCGGCGCGCCGGAGGCGAGCAGGTCGGCGCCCTGCGCGAGCGCCCAGGCCAGTTCCTGCACGGCGGTGGCGCCCTGTTCGTGGTACGCGGTCGCGCTGACGCTCGCCGCCGGTTCGCGTCCCGGGAGGACCATCTCCCAGGTGCCAGCGGCGTTCGGCAGCGGGTCGCGCGCCACGATCTGTTCGGCGCGGTAGTACGGCCGCACCGCGATCCCTTCATCGGTCTTCCAGACCAGGCGCTTGTCGTAGTTGGCGCCCTTCAGATCGCGCCGGATCTGGTCTTCCCACGCGGAGGTGGGCACCGGCGGGAACTCGTCAAGCAGGGAAAGTCGTGTGTCCTGTGGGTCGGCCATGATTCCGTCTCTTCCCGGTTTTCCGGATGTCGTGTCGCTAGCCTTCCTGGACCACTTCCAGGAGGAATCCGAACGGCGCGTCCTCCCGCGACTTGGGATGGACGAAGAACACCGTCGTTCCGTGCGAACCCTTCCGCGGCGCCTTGTCGATGATGTTGAAGCCTTTCGACTTCATGTCATCGAAGGCGTTCTGGATGTTGTCCACCCGGAACGCGACGTGCGCGAACCCGCCGCGCCCGCCGTTCTTGTCGATGAGCTTCTGCACGGGCGAGTCGGGCTGGAGCGGTTCGAGGAGCTGGATCAGGTTGGGCCCGTTCCCGATGCGGAGGAGCACCTCGCGCACCTGGTCGCCGCCACGCACCTCCTCGCGGTGGATTTCCGTGAAGCCGAGGAGCTTATAGGCGTTGACCTGCGGTTCCAGGTCGCCGGCCCGCACGGCGATGGCGACGTGGTCAACGCAGGTGAACCCGGCGATGTCCGTCAACCGAGTGGCGCAGGGCGAGGCGTCAGCCTTGCCCGCCAGCGACTGTTGGGGCGATTCACTCGAACTCGACAAGGACCTGCCCTCCCTTGACGCTATCTCCCACGTTCACGTTGACCGTGCTCACCTTGCCGGCCACGGGCGCGGTGATGTCCGTTTCCATTTTCATGGCCTCGAGCGCGCGGCCGAGGTTGCGGATGTCGTTCAGGGCGTCGAAGACCCGGAAGACGTCAATGCCGTTCTCCGCCGCCTTCTGCACGAACCGATCGACGACGCCGTCCTCGTAGTGGCGGTAGCCGACCAGGTTCTGGCCGCGCAGCAGCATCTGCAGCGGGGTGTTCGGCATCAGGCGCTTGAACGTGCGGAGACGCTCCCACGGATCCTCGTTGAGGAAGCGGATACACGAGTCGAACGTCGCGCCGCCCCAGCACTCGAGCGACCAGAAGCCCGCGCGATCGAGTTCCTCGCAGGCCGGAATCATGTCTTCCGTCGCCATGCGCGTCGCCATCAGGCTCTGGTGTGCGTCCCTCAGGATGAGTTCGGTGACGTCGATGGTTTTCGGCATAGACATAGTGATCTCTTCTCGTTGGCCCTTGCGGCCGCTCGACAGGACGGCGCGCCCACGGCGCCGCCGCCTGTCAATGGAAATAGATTGACGCTGAATGTATCGATCGGGAAGGCCACCCGCGTCACACGCGACCCCGCCCAGAGGAGAAGGTGTTCGTTGGTCGATTGTACCCCCAGTCCGGCCGAACGCCAAGTAGGCACACGTCGCGAACTGTCGCAGGCGGCGCTCCCGGCGCGACGCGGCCCTGGAACCGCTCCGAGTGCGGCGAGCGAGAGGAAAGGGAAGCCCCCCGGCCGATGCCCTTCGTGTCGTTGGCGCCATTCCTCCGTGCTGGAAGAAGACGGGCCTTGGCCGCGCGCCGCACGTGATACGCTTTCGCTCCACAGAGCGCCGGTCGTCGAGCGCGACGCGGGGCCTCGACTGACGGGGCGCGGGGGAGGTTCATCATGTCCCGGCACAGACTCGGCATCATCCTGACGGCGGTGTTGATGGTCGCGGCCCTTGCGGGCACGTCCTCGCAGGGGACGCTTGCGGCAGGGCCGCAGGCCCGGACCGGGTCGGCGGCACGTTCTGTCGCGGCGGCGCCTGGCGCCGTCCTACCGCCCGCGCAACCCTCGCCCGCGGCGCGCGAGGAATGGGACGACCCTGCCGTGCTGCACGTCAACACCGAGCGGCCGCACGCGACGATGATGACGTATCCGTCGGCGGAGCTCGCGATGCGCGGCGACCGCGCGGCGTCGCCTTGGTTCCGGTCGCTCAACGGGAGATGGAAGTTCAGGTATTCGCCGAACCCCGCCAGCCGCCCGGTCGGCTTCGAGCGGCCCGACTTCGACGACAAGGCGTGGCCCGGCATCACGGTGCCTGGCAACTGGGAGATGCAGGGCTTCGGCATCCCGATCTACAGCAACTCCCGGTACCCCTTCTCGTTCGACCACGCGAACCCGCGCGTGCCGCGCGACGACAACCCTGTTGGCTCCTATCGCACCGCGTTCACCGTGCCGGCCGACTGGGCGGGCCGCCGCATCTCTCTCCATTTCGCGGGCGTGGATTCCGCGTTCTATCTCTGGGTGAACGGCAGGCGCGTCGGCTACAGCGAGGACAGCCGGACCCCGGCCGAGTTCGACATCACCGGCTTCGCCACGCCGGGCCCGAACACGATGGCCGTGGAAGTCTATCGATGGAGCGACGGATCGTTCCTCGAGGACCAGGACATGTTCCGCCTGAGCGGCATCTACCGCGAGGTCTACCTGTGGAGCACCGCGGCGGCCCACGTCCGCGACTTCGAGGCGCGCACGGACCTTGATGCGTCCTACCGCGACGGCACGCTCGACACGTCAGTGACCGTCCGCAACAGCGCCACCGCTCGGGTGGAGGTGAGCCTCACGCTCGAACTCCTCGACGCGGCGGGAAAGCCCGTGATGCCGGCGTCCTCCAGGGAGGTGCAGGTGCCGGCCGGAGCCGAGGCGCCTGCAACGTTCCTCCTGCCCGTTCGCGCGCCGCTCAAGTGGTCGTCGGAAACCCCCAACCTCTACACCATGCTGCTGACGTTGAAGGATCGAATCGGCACGATCCTGGAGGTCATCCCCTCGCGGGTCGGCTTCCGGAAGGTCGAGATCCGGAACGCGCGCATCCTGATCAACGGTCAGACGGCGCTCTTCAAGGGGGTGAACCGTCACGAGCACAGCCCGGACACCGGTCACGCCGTCGATCGCGCGCTGATGGTGCGCGACATCGAGCTGATGAAGCAGCACAACGTGAACGCGGTGCGCACCTCGCACTATCCGAACGACACGCAGTGGTACGAGCTCTGCGATCTCTACGGCCTCTACGTCATCGACGAGGCGAACATCGAGAGCCACGGCTACGGCGACGATGCGAAGAACCGGCTGGCGAATGACCCGGCGTGGAAGGCGGCGCACCTGGACCGGATCGAGCGGATGGTCGAGCGCGACAAGAACCACCCGTCGGTGGTGATCTGGTCGATGGGCAACGAGGCGGGCGACGGCCCGAACTTCGCCGCGGGGTACCAGTGGCTGAAGAAGCGCGACGCGGGCCGACCCGTCCACTACTGCGGTAGCACGCACGTCAACGGCTCGAATGCCGACATCAACTCGTTCATGTACTCGTCACCGTCGTCGGTCGTCGAGCGCGCGGCGAAGCGGCCGACGATGCCGCTGATTCTGTGCGAGTACACGCACGCGATGGGAAACAGCAACGGCGGGCTGAAGGAGTACTGGGACGTCTTCTACTCGGGCACCAACGCGCAGGGCGCCTTCGTGTGGGACTGGGTTGACCAGGGCATCCGCCAGCCCGTTCCGGCGGCCTACATGCCGGCGGGTGGCCCGACCGCGACGTTCATGGCGTACGGCGGATACTGGGAGGACCGCACCGCGATCCACAACGACAACAACTTCTGCCAGAACGGCCTGATCGGCGCCGACAGGAAGCCGCATCCCGGCCTGCTGGCGATCAAGTACGTGTATCGCAACATCCACGTCACCTCCGTTGACCTGGCCACCGGGAAGCTGAAGGTCAGGAGCTGGTTCGACACCGTCAACGTCAAGGACGTGGCGGAGGGCGCGTGGGAAGTGACGAAGAACGGCACGCGCGTCGCGTCGGGGGCGATGCCCGAGCTCGACATCGCGCCGCGGCAGGAGAGGGAAGTGTCGCTGGCGCTGCCGGCACTCAAGGCCGAGCCTGGCGCCGAGTTCTGGCTGAACGTGACCTTCGTGCTGAAGGCCGACGCACGCTGGGCGAAGAAGGGGCACGAGGTGGCGTGGGAGCAGTGGAAGCTGCCGATCGAGGCCGCGCCGGCGACCTCCGCCCCCGACGCGTCGAAGCACCCGCTGCGCATCGTGCAGAGTTCGCCCTACGTTCGCATCGGCGGTCGCGACTTCGCGCTCGTCTTCGATCAGCTGAACGGCCTGCTCATGAGCTACACCTACCAGGGTGTCCCGCTGCTGGACCGCGGGCCCGTGCCGGACTTCTGGCGCGCGATGACCGACAACGACCTCGGCGCCTGGAAGTCGGTCGGGAACGCCGCTCGCACCGACCCCGCGCAGGACATCGTGGTGTGGCGGGAGGCGGGGGCATCGTGGAAGGTGACAGATGTCCAGGTGAAGCGGCTGGACGAAGCGACGGCCGAGATCGTGGTACAGGCGACCCTCCCGCTCATCGATGCCAAGTACACGGCCGCCTACACCATCCGTGAGGACGGCGAGGTGACGGTGAAGGCGTCCTACCAGCCCGGCGCGAAGGTGGTGGCGATGATGCCGCGCTTCGGCATGGAGCTGGTGGTGAGCCCAGGGTACGAGCGGATGCGCTGGTACGGCCGCGGGCCGGCCGAGACCTACGTCGACCGCGCCTTCGAGCGGGTTGGCGTCTACGCGTCCACGGTGGGTGCGGAGTGGGTGGAGTATTCCAGGCCGCAGGCGAACGGCAACAAGATCGACGTGCGGTGGGTCGAGTTGACCAACGAGAAGGGTGTCGGCCTGCGCGCCGAAGGGATGCCGACGCTGAGCGTCGAGGCGCGTCACGCGAGCCGGCGCGACGTCGAGCAGGCGGCCTACGCGTATCAGCTCCCGCGGCGTCCAGAGGTGTATCTCAACCTCGACCTGAAGCAGATGGGCGTCGGCGGCATCGACAGCTGGTCGCGCGCGGCGTACCCGATGGAGCCATACCGCATTCCGGCCGGCCAGCCGTATTCGTACTCCTTCCGGCTGCGGCCGATCGGAACGCGGTAGAGACGGGAAGGCAGCGGCCACAGAGGACGCGAAGCACACGAAGGACGGAATCGAGGACGCTATACTGTGAGGATGGTTCAGAGTGACAGGTCGTACCTGGCAGCGCGCCTGGTCGCGCCGCGGATCCACGATCACTTCGCGGATCATCTGGAGGCGGCCCGACAGCGCGGCGTCGTGCTCGAGGCGTTTCTCCCTGACGTGGCGGCAATCGAAGAGATCATCGACGCCGCCTTTTGGGCCAGCCTCCGGCGCGAGGAGAATTACGTTCCCAGGATCTCGCTCGCCTTCCTTCCTCCTGACCATACGCCGCACACGCTGCGGTTCGAGCACTCACTGCCGCTCAGCGCGACCGCGCTGACGCGGGTGTCGCCGGCGGTCGAACGCGCCGGCATTCACCTGGGCGTCTGGCGCGACCAGGGCGAACTGCGGGTGTGGGGCGCCACCCGCGCGGTTCCCGCCCTGTGCTTCGTCCTCGAGGTCTCGGCCCCGGGTCTCCTCGTCGTCAAGCACCACCGCGGCAACGACACCGGCAAGTTCGTGAACGTCGCGGTCCTCGAGGGCGACCAGATCAAGGTCGTGGATGAGCGGGCGACGAGCCTGCCCGACTGCCCACACCTGCTCACCTCGCTCCTGGGATTCGACTCCCCCTCCTCGTGGGCGGAGTCGCTCAATGTTCTCGTCCAGCTGGCGGTCTCGATGCGCGCGCACGGCCGCGGGGGGCTCTTGCTGGTCGTCCCCGCCGGCAGCGAGGGATGGCGCGACTCGATCGTGCGCCCGGTCGCTTACGGCCTTGATCCGCCGTTCACGCGCCTCGTCGCGTTGATGGGCGACTACCCGGGCGAGGATCTGGAGAAGCCTTGGCGGGAGGCGGTGGACCGGGCCGTTGATGTGATTGCCGGCCTGACCGCCGTGGACGGCGCCGCGGTGCTGACCGACCGCTACGAACTGCTGGCGTTTGGCGCGAAGATCATGCGGCGCAAGGGCGGGCAGCCGGTGGAGCGGGTGACGCTGACCGAGCCGATTGAAGGCAGCGTGGCGGTCGTCGTGCCTCCCACCCAGCTCGGCGGCACGAGACACCTGTCGGCCGCGCAGTTCATCCAGGATCAGAAGGACGGCCTGGCCCTCGTCGCGTCCCAGGACGGACGCTTCACGGTGTTCGCCTGGTCGCCGTGCGACAACATCGTTCACGCGCACCGCGTGGACACCCTGTTACTGTAACGGCCGTTCCTGTGGTACCGTACCTGGATACGCCTCTTCTCGCCGAGGTGGCTTTCAACCGGGACAACGTACTCTCGCTGGCAGCCCGGGGTGCATGTCTTCCGGGATGCGTGCGTCAGCTTTCTGCGTGGGGGTTCTGTGATCAAGATGGCTTTCCTGACCTGCTCGGTCGTTGTGCTCGCGCTGACCGCCTCTGGCGGTTGCTCGCGCCAGTCCGCCACCCCGGCCGCTTCGGCGTCGGCCGCACCGATGCCGGCTCCCGCAGCGGCTCGAGACGTGGCGGCCGCCACCCCGGCGTCGATGCCCGGCGCTGGGCAGCAGGCGCTCGAGAAGGTGGCCGGCGAGGTGGTCGAGACCATGGATGCGTCGAACTACACCTATCTTCGCGTGAAGACCGCGAACGGGGATTTTTGGGCGGCAACCGCCCGCACGAAGGTGGCGGTTGGCGACAGGGTGGTGGTGCTGCTCGAGTCCGAGATGCGGAACTTCAACAGCCCGTCGCTGAAACGTGATTTTCCCCTCATCTATTTCGTGTCGCAGATCACGCGCGAGGGTGAGGCGACGGCCCCGCCGATGGCGATCGGGCACGGCACGGGAGGCGGGATTCCGCAGGACGCGGCGCCGGTGAAGGTGGACCATGTCGCGCCGCCCGCCGGCGGGTCGAGCATCGCCGACGTGTGGGCGAAGCGCGCGTCGCTCGCAGGCAAGACGGTGATTGTCAGCGGCAAGGTGGTGAAGTACAACGGTGGCATCCTCGGCCGCAACTGGCTGCACCTGCAGGACGGCAGCGGCAAGGCGGCCGACGGCACGAACGACCTCCCCATTACCACGGACGGGACGGCGAAGGTGGGCGACGTCATCACCGTCACCGGAACGGTCGCGGTGGACAAGGACTTCACCGCCGGCTACGCGTACAAGGTGATGCTCGAAGGGGCGAGGATAAAGTAAGCCGTCAGTTTCACCAGGCCCGCCTTGGCGGCCGACTCGAACAGTTTCTCGATGTCGGCGCGTTCCACGGTACCGGAGTGTCAATGCCGCACCGGGAGAGCAGTGCCTGCATGTCCCCGGGGAGAGGCGCGACGATCGTCAGCGGGACCCTGGTCACCGGGTGGGCGAACGAGACGCGCCAGGCGTGCAGTGCCTGCCGGGCGCACGCCGGCGGCTCCGGCGCCTCGCCCGCGGGGGTTCCCGCATCGTGTCCGTACACGGCGTCGCCCGCGATCGGCCACCCGCGAGCCGCGAGGTGTACACGAAGCTGGTGCATCCGTCCGGTCGCGGGCTCGCACCGTACGAGCGCCCACTCCCGTGAACGGCTGGTTCCAACCGTCGCGTACCTCGTGAGGCTCTCTTTTCCCTCCGTGTCCGAGGCCAGGACGCGTCGCGTGTCGGACGGATCGCGGAGCAGGCGCAGGGCGATCTCGCCCGAGGGCGGAGTTGGCGTGCCGCGTACGACCGCGAGGTACTCCTTCTTCAGCCCGGCTGGCGGTTGAATGCCCATCGCTCGCACGATCCTGGCGTGTGCCATGGGTGTCTTCGACACGAGCATGACGCCCGTCGTGTCCTTGTCGAGTCGCTGCAGGAGGTGTGGCCGAACGCCCGTGCCGCGGAAGTGCCACAGCAGCGCGTTGAAGATGCTGCCGTCCGGGTGCTTGTAGCAGGGGTGGACGACCAGCCCTGCCTGCTTGTCGATGGCCAGCAGGTGCTCGTCCTCGAAGAGAATGGCCAGCGGGATCGGCTGCGCAGCGTGGTGCCGCGTGGATGGAGCGAGCGTCACGGCGTTCGGCGCTCCCTCGTCGCAGGGTCCTGCCGGCGCGACGACGGCCGCCCGCCGGATCGCGGCGCAGGGCCGCGACGCGCCGCACTGCCGAACGGGAGGGGCAGCAGGCTGGCCCGGTCGGGGATCGCGGATTCCATGTCGAACGAAAACGCCGGCGCGTACTGCTCGCGCGCCTCCTCGAGTTCCTCGAGGATGTCGGTGGCCAGCGCCGAGGGTTTCACCACGCGTGCGTGGTGGCCGAAGCCGAGCACCCAGCATCGCAGCGCCGGATCCACGGCCACCTCCATCCGCAACACGACCGACCCGTCGTCGCACCTCGTGAGGTGTTGGGTCGAATGCCACTCGCGCTCCTCGATGTACGGCGCCACGCCGGGCAGGAACACGATCTCCACCTTCTCCGGCTTGCCGCCCGAGTAGGGGCCGAGCGAGTCGGTGTAGGGTTCCGTCGGGACGTCGCCGGGCGTGAACGTCTCCTCGAGCATCCTGAGCTTGCGAATGCGATGCAGCGCGAACGTCCGCATCTGCGAATAGGCCGGGACGAACGCGTAGAGATAGAGGCCGCCGTTGGTGAACGTCAGGCGGTGCGGCTCGATCGTGTACTTCTTCACCTTGCGGCTGGCGAACGAGTGGTAGTCCATCTCGACGCGCCGCCGATCGACGGTGGCCTTCGCCAGAATCTCGACGAACATCTGCTGCGCTTTCGGATCCAGCCGGCCGCGCGGTTCGGGCTTGCAGGTGATGACGGTCACCAGTTTGTCGAGATAGCGCTTCATGTGCGGGCTGAGCGCGCGCCCGACCTTGCCGAGGGCCGACTGCAGGTCCGCGTCGATGGGCGTGGCGCCTGTCGCCGTCAGGCGCGTCCGGTTGGCGTAGAACGCGCACAGTTCTGACAGGGTGAACGACGTGTCGGCGAGTTTCCTGAATGGGTGGCCGGAGAGGCGCCAGTAGTGCTGGCCGCCCGTGCGGGGTTCGGTGTAGAGCGGGAAGCCGGCATCCTGCAGCGCGTTGAGATCGCGGCGGATCGTCCTCGGGTTGACGCCGTGTTCCACGGCCAGCTTGTTGATGGTGATGTCCGCAGCCGCCTCGATGGCGCGAAGGATGTTCCATTGGCGCACGATTTCCGTATTCCGCTTCTCAGTCGTACCCACCTCCCACGCTGTTCGACAGAGCCTACACGATTTTCCCCGGTGGGGTCAGGTCTTGAATCTTGGCATTTTTCGGGGCCAGCTCCTGACGCGTCAGGACTGAGCGATCAGAGAGCACAGGGCGCGGCGACCCGTTCAACGCTACTATTACACTGATGCTGAAGGAACCGCGGGGCGGGGGAGTCTGAGCCAGATGCCCGGTCCCTGCGCCACGTCACCGGGAGGCACGAGGTTGTCGGCCGCGCTCGATCTCGATCTCGATCTCGACGGAGGTCTCACCCGCCTCGGCTACGAACAGTTTCGCCCCGGACAGCGCGAGGCCATCGAGACGCTGCTCACGGCGGGACGGCTGCTCCTGGTGGCGCCGACCGGGGGCGGCAAGAGCCTCATCTACCAGCTCCCCGCGACGCTCCTGCGCGGCACGACGCTCGTCATCTCCCCGCTGATCGCGCTGATGCAGGACCAGGTGCGAGCGCTCGAGCAGCGCGGCGTTGCCGTCACCTTCCTGTCGTCCACGCTCGAAGCGGGGGAGATGCGGCGGCGTATGGCGCGCGCGGCGGCCGGGGACTTCAAGCTGCTCTACGTCGCGCCCGAGCGGCTCGCGTATCCCGGCTTCAAGGGACTCCTGGCCGACCTCGACATCCCGCTGGTGGCGGTGGACGAGGCGCACTGCATCAGCCAGTGGGGGCACGATTTTCGCCCCGAATACCTGCAGATTGGCGACCTGATCGCCGACGTGCGGCCGCCGCGCATGCTCGCGTGCACCGCCACGGCCACGCCCGTGGTGCGCGACGAGATCCTCGCGCGGCTTGGTCTCGGCGCGGACACGCCTCAACTCGTGCGCGGGTTTGCCCGTCCCAATCTCATCCTCCGGGCGTTCGAGATTTCCGGGCCGCGGGAGCGCGCGGTTCACGTCGATGGGCAACTGCTCGAGGCGCTCGGGCGACCGGGCGACGCGCGCGGCGTGGGGATCATCTACTCGCCGACCAGGGCGGGTTCGGAGGACGAGGCGACGCGGCTTCGGGCCCGCGGCTGGCGGGCGGTCGCGTATCACGCCGGGCTCGAGCGCGAGGAGCGTGCGCGCGCGCAGGCGGCGTTCAGCGACGGCACCATCGACATCGTCGCGGCCACAGTGGCCTTCGGGATGGGGATCGACCGCCCGGATGTCCGCGCGGTCATCCACCTCGCGCCGCCGGGGTCGATCGAGGCGTACTACCAGGAGGTCGGCCGCGCGGGGCGTGACGGGACGCCTGCCTGGGGACTGCTCATGGTGTCGCCGGGGGACATGGCGCTTCGCCGGCGCCTGCTCGAGAACGCGGACGGCGCGACCGCAGAGACGCTCGAGCACAAGTGGAACCTGTTCCTCGAGCTGCTCCGCTGGGTGGAGGGCGGCAGCTGTCGGCACGATGCGATCCTGCGCTACTTCGGCGACGAGGCGGAAACGCTGGCGGGCTGCGGGATCTGCGACGTGTGCGAGGCGCTCTCCGACGCCGGGACCGATCAGGATCCGGAATCGGTAGCGCTCATCGTCCGAAAGGCGTTGAGCGGCGTCGCGCGCGTGCATGGCCGCTTCGGCATGACGGCGGCTGTACAGTTGGTCAGGGGAGCGGCTGACGAGCGCCTGCTGCGCGCGGGCCTCGATCAGACGACGACCTTCGGCGTGCTGAGCGAACACTCGGAGGAGTGGCTGCTGCGGCTGCTGCGCCGCTTCGTCACGGCCGGCTGGATCGAGTTCTCGACCGGCGACCGGCCGGTGGTCCGCCTGACCGAGTCGGGCCGAGCCGTGATGAAGGCGGAGCGTCCCGCGCGGGTGCTGCTGCCGCCTACCGTGCGACCCGGGCGGGCGGGCGTCGCTGCCCGTTCTGGCCGCCGGCGAGAGCGTGGCGTCGCGGCCATGCCGCAGGCGGCGCCAGGGTACTCCACTGACACGGCGGACGAGTCTGTGTTCGAGGCGCTTCGCCGCCACCGTCTGGAGTTGTCGCGCGCGCTTGGCGCGCCGCCGTACGTCATTGCGAGCGACCGAACGCTCCACGAGCTGGCCACGTTCCGTCCGCGGACGCTGACGGAGCTGGAAGGGATTTACGGCATCGGCCCGTCGAAGCTCGAGAGATTCGGCAAGGGTTTTCTGGATGTCATCGGCCGTTTCGCCAACCCCTGAACGGTGATCGGCCCTACTTCTTCTTGCTGGCTTCTTCGAGCGACGTGACCAGGAACGCGATGTCCTGGTCCGTCAGGTGCTTCTTCACCGTCTCGAGCATCGTCTTGAAGTGTGCGATCTCATCCGGCTGC
>JADGOB010000045.1 GCA_017883185.1 Acidobacteriota bacterium | reverse complement strand
GATGACCGAGGATGGCCGGGTGCGGCTGGAGTACAACAACCCAAGACCCGACGACGTCAACGTCCTGTTGAAAGCGGCGCGGCGCTCGCGCCGGTAGAGTCAGGCGGCGCGACTGAGACGCGGGCACCTCGGCGCCGGGCGTTGGAGTACGGCGAGTTGATGCCGTAGGGCGACAATCTCCGCCTCGAACTCGAGACGCGACCGAACGGAAGACCGGAAGGCGGCGAACAGGGCGACAAGCAACGCGCGGTCATGCTGGCCGGGAACGGTATCGGCCTCCGGTCCTGACTCTCAATCAATCAATCGACGACACACGCCCGAGTCATGCGACGGCGCGCACCCACACCTCGACCCAGTGCTCCACGTGGTCATCGACCAGTGGCACCGCCCTGCCGGCCTGGTCGTTGCCATCAAGGCTGAGACGCTGGTCGCCGGTCGCGTGCGGCGTCTGGTGCACCGTGATGTGATAGACGGTCTCGCGGTACCGGTAGTGCACGGTGAAGGCGGCCCAGTCCACAGGGAGGCAAGGCTCGATCCGCAACCGGTCGACCTCGAGTCTCAAGCCGAGGAGCGACTCGACGATGAGCCGGTACATCCAGCCGGCAGACCCCGTGTACCAGGTCCACCCGCCGCGCCCGACGTGAGGGGCCACCGCGTAGACGTCGGCCGCCACTACGTAGGGCTCCACCTTGTAGGTCTCGACCGCGGCCGGTGACGCCCCGTGAGCGAGCGGGTTGATCAACCGCCACACCTCCCACGCGCGTCGGGCGTCGCCGAGTTCGGCAAACGCCATGGCCGCCCAGATGGCCGCGTGGGTGTACTGCCCCCCGTTTTCTCGCACGCCCGGGACGTAGCCTTTGATGTACCCGGGGTCGAGCGCGGAGGTGTCGAACGGCGGGTCGAGCAGGCGGACGAGCCGGTCGGCGCGGCGGACCAGTCGCGCGTCCACCGCGTTCATCGCGGCGTGGGCGCGGGTCGGATCGGCGGCGCCGGAGAGGACGGACCAGCTCTGCGCAATCGAATCGATCTGGCACTCGGGGTTGCTCGACGAGCCGAGCGGCGACCCGTCGTCGAAGTAGGCGCGCCGGTACCACGACCCGTCCCACCCCGTCTCCTCGAGGCGCAACCGTAACTTCGCCGCCTCCGACAGGCAGCGATCCGCGAAGACGGAATCGCCGTGCTGCCGGGCCAAGTCGGCAAACGGCGTCAGTACGGCGTAGAGGAAGAACCCCAGCCAGACGCTCTCGCCGCGCCCGGCCGCGCCGACCAGGTTCATGCCGTCGTTCCAGTCTCCTGAGCCGATGAGCGGCAGGCCGTGGGCGCCGAACCGCAGGCCTCTCACGATTGCACGCACGCAGTGGCGGTAGAGGCTGGCGCTGTCCTCGGACGTGACCGGCAGATCGTAGTAGGAGTCCTCCTCAGGGTTCACGGCGCGGCCTTCGATGAAGTGGACGGTTTCATCGAGTACCCCGGTGTCGCCGGTGGCGGTCACGTAGCGGCACGTCGCCATCGGCAGCCAGAGGTAGTCGTCCGAGCAGTGCGTGCGGACGCCTCGACCCGCAGGCGGATGCCACCAGTGCTGGACGTCGCCTTCCGGGAACTGTCGCGACGCGCACAGCAGCAGGTGTTGCCGGACGAGCGGGGCCTCCGCGTGGATGAGCGCCATGACGTCCTGCAACTGGTCACGGAACCCGAACGCGCCCCCCGACTGGTACGCGCCGCTGCGCCCCCAGAGGCGACACGCGACGGTCTGGTAGAGGAGCCAGCCGTTGGCCAGCGTGTTGAGCGCGGCGTCGGGTGTCTCGACCTGCACGGCGCCGAGCGTGTGGTTCCAGTACTGCCAGACGGCCTCGAGCGAGCGACGCGCAGCGTCCGCACCCCGGACACGGCCGAGCAGGCCTGCCGCGTCGTCGCGGTCGCGTCCTGCGCCGAGCCTGAAGACGATCTCGCGCTCCTGTCCGGCGTCCAGCGCAAAAGCCACCTGAATCGCCGCGCACGGATCCAGAGCGGCTCCCACGCGACCGGAGAGCGTCGACCGCATCATTGCGGCCGGCTGGCTGAGCGTGCCGTTGCGGCCGATGAACTCGGTGCGGTCGCAAGACACGCGGCGACTCGCGTCGTCCACGTGGAAGAAGGTTGTGCGCCCGGCGAACTCGGCGTTGTAGGCGTTCTCGGCGAAGAGGGCGCCGGTGTCGGGGTCGATCGCGGTGACCACGTGCGGGGCGGTCTTCGCCCTGAGATCGCCCAACACCCACTCCACGTAGCCGGTGGCGGACAGGCGGCGCGGTCGGTTGGAGGCATTGCGGATCTTCAGCACCGACCACTTCACGGGCGCCGTCAGGTCCACGTACACCCACAACTCCGACGTGACGGCGTCTTCGGTGTGCTCGAAAACGCTGTAGCCGAATCCATGCCGGCTCGTGTACGGACGGTCGCTTCCGGCCGGCAGCGGCGTCGGCGACCAGAAGCGGCCGCTTTCCTCGTCGCGCAGGTAGAAGGCCTCTCCGCAGGCGTCGGTGACCGAGTCGTTGCTCCATGGCGTCAGGCGGAACTCGTGGGCGTTCTCGGCCCAGGTGTAGGCCGAGCCGCTCTCCGAGATGACGGTGCCGAAGCCGGGGTTCGCCAGGACGTTCACCCAGGGCGCCGGCGTCACCGCGCCAGGCCCGGTCGTGATGATGTACTCGTGGCCGTCCGGGGTGAAACCGCCCAGCCCGTTGGAGAACACGAGGTCGCGGCGAGGCGGCAGCGCCGGTGCGGGAGGCTGCGCACGTTGAGCCCGGGCCGGCGTGAACCGCGCGGGGAGCACCTCGGCCAGGCGGCCGCCGATCTGGTCCGCCAGCGAGCCGCGGCTGTCGGCGATGATCGCCCTGGCGACCGACTGGAACAACGTCCGGTCCTCGGTCGAGATCTGCTCGGCCGGGCGGACGATGATCGCGCCCGGGCGGTCCGGCGCATGGGTCTCGACGCCAGCCGCGATGAGGCCGATGATCTGATCCTGGAGCACCTGGCGGTATCCGGCGCGATCCTCGTTCCAGATCACGAGGTCCACCGCCAGCCCCTTCAGACGCCAGTAGGCGTGGGCCTGCACGATCTGGCGCACCAGCTCGATGTGGGCCACGTCGCCGATCTGCAGCAGCACGATCGGCAGATCGCCGGACACCGAGTGGCCCCACAGCCCGGACTGCCCGCGCCGGTTCCTGGCGAGGATGGCCGGATCGGCGCGCAGCGATGGGTTCGCGTAGATGATGGAGCTGGCCAGGCGGCAATAGAGCTGCGCGTCCGACTCGCTGGCGTTCAACTGCCGCAGGACGACCTGGGCGTGTGTGGACGCCAGCGCGAACACGCGGTTGGCGAGCCGCCGGTCCTGGTACTTGCCCACGAGGCCCAGGCAGGCGGCGCGCGTGTCAGCCATGCCCGAGACGATGTCGATCGTGATCGTCTCGTCCGGGTCGAGCACGTAACGGCCGCGGATGGCGACGATCGGGTCGAGCACCGACCCCGCGGCGCCCGAGAGCGGCCCGGGCTCGCGCATCGCGCGCGGGTCGGCGGGCGTCCGCCCGCGGCCGAGGAAGCGCAGCCGATCGGTCTCGTACGAGAGGGCGCCGCCAGCCGACGCGCCATGCGCCGCCATGAGGTGGAACATCCAGGGGGACGGCTCGCCGCGCGAGCGCGGGCGCCTCGTGCAGAGGATGGCGCGCTGGTCCGGGACGATCTCGGTCTGGACGAAGAGGTTGCTGAACGCCGGGTGCAACGCGTCGGCGGCGGGGGCGGCGAGCGCCACCTCCGCGTAGGTCGTCACCTCAATCGTCCGGCGCGTGCGGCCGGTGTTGGTCAGGCGCAGCCGGCGCAGCTCGACATCGTCCTCGGGCGACACGGCGATCTCCGTGTAGCTCTCGATCTCGTGCTTCCTGCCGCGGAACTCGGCGCGGGCCTCGGAGAACACCGCCTCGAACCGATCGGCCGGCTGCAGCGTCGGCTGGTGCGCCGCGGACCAGAAGGCGCCGTTCGCGACATCCCGGATGTAGCAGAACGTCCCCCAGTTGTCCGAGGTCGCATCCTCGCGCCAGCGGGTGACGGCGAGGTCCTTCCATCGGCTGTACCCGCCGCCCGCGTTGGTGACCACGACGTGATACCGGCCGTTCGACAGGAGCTGCACCTCGGGGGTGGGCGTGTCGGGCCCGCTGAACGAGCGCATCGGGATTTCGGCGCTGCTCGGCGCCGTGCGGGCGTCCGACGCGGGCGTGGCCGGCAAATAGAGCGCGCTCGCGCGCGGGATCCGCTCCTGGAGCAGCAGCGCGGTCGCCTGGAACGCCGGGTCGGACGCGAAGCGCTTCTGCATCCGGCCGTCGAGGAGCACCTGCGCCAGCGACAGGAACATCATCCCCTGGTGATGCGCCATGTAGGAGCGAACGAGGGCGTGCGAATGACCGCGCGGCAGGCGCGCCGGCGTGTAGTCAATCGCCTCGTAGAAGCCGAGTTCCCCCTCGAAGCCCTCTGCCGCGAGCCGCTGCAGGTTCGAGCACGCCTCCTCGGGCGACACCATCAGCGCGAGGGCTGACGCGTACGGCGCGACGACGAGATCATCCGCGAGGCCGCGCTTGAGGCCGAGGCCCGGCACGCCGAACGCGCGGTACTGGTAGGCGAGCCGCCCGTCGAGCAGGTTGTACCCTGATTCTGAAATGCCCCACGGCACCCCGAGGTGCCTGCCGTATTCGATCTGGCGCTTGACCGCCGCCTTGCACGTCTGGTCGAGCAGCGTGTCGTCGTAGCCCGGCATCACGATGAGCGGCATCAGGTACTCGAACATCGAGCCGCTCCACGACATCAGCACCGGCTCGCCCGCGGCGGTCGTGAGCAGGCGCCCGAGCGCGAACCAGCTCTCCTGCGGCAGGTGTCCCTGCGCGATCGCGACGAACGTGCAGAGACGCGCCTCTGAGGCGAGCAGATCGTAGTAGCTGGAATCGCGCCGACGCTCGGCGACGTTGTAGCCGATCGAGAGGACGTGGCGGGTCTTGTCGAGCAGGAAGCTCCATTCCATCTCCGCGAGGTCGATCGACTGCCGCGCGAGAAGGTCGATCGCAGCGACCCGTGCCCTTGCGGGGCCGGCCCACTCGTCGTCGAGCGCCGCTAGCTCGCCGAGCGTCGGAATCGAGGTGAACCCGGGGAGGTGCGCCTGCGGCGTGGCGGAGGCCGCGAGCGACGTCCACGGGGCCAGGCACGCGAGATCGTCCATGACGTCCCGGCATTGGCCGGCCAGCGCCGAGGCCCAGCCTCTTGCCTCGCGCTCGGTCGCCGTCGCGAGCGCCGTGGCCAGGGCGCTGCTCTCCGTCGCGAGGCGTTCGAGGACCCGCCTGCCGTCCGCGACCGTCGCCGGCGGGGATTCATACGCCGCGTCGAGCGCCTTTTGTAGCCGTGTTATGGCGGTCGTCGGCGCGCCCGGACTGGTGTCGGCCACGAGGTCGAACGCGTCGCGCAGTCCCTGAAAGGTGCGCGCCGGCAGGATCGGTTCGTCCAGAAGCGCGAGCAGCCCCGGCCGGAGCGTCAGGAGATGGCCGGCCAGGTTGCCGCTGTCCACCGAGGAGATGTACCGCGGCTCGAGTGGCGCGAGCGACTGGGTGTCGTACCAGTTGTAGAAGTGGCCGCGGTAGCGCTCCATCGCCGACATCGCCTGGAACGCGCGCGTGGTGCGGTCCACGAGCCGGCCCGCCGAGATGTAGCCGAAGTCATAGGCGGACAGATTGGCGAGGAGCGCCAGTCCCATGTTGGTCGGCGACGTGCGATGCGCCACCCCTGGAGCGGGCGACTCCTGGTAGTTGTCCGGTGGCAGCCAGTGATCGTCGGCCCCGACGTAGGTGTCGAAGAAGCCCCATGTCTTGCGTCCAACGCCGCGGAGAAATCGGAGCTGGTCCCTGGTCAGCCGCGCCTCGCGCCGCGTCAGCGGACGGCTGACCTGCCAGGTGATGACCGGGGCGGCGAACCAGAGGAGCAGGATGGGAGCGGCGGCGGCGAGGCCCGACGGACGGGCCAGCGACAAGTACGCGCCCGCGGCGGCGGCGAGGGTGGGGGCGATCCACATCCTCGCCCACGCACCGGCGAGCCCCTGGCCTACGGGGCGTCCCTGTTCAGCCGACGGCGTCCACTCGAGGAGGCGTCTGCGTGTAATGAGCGTCCGCGCCGTGGTGCGGACGGCGGCGTCGAGGCTGAAGAACGCTTCGTACGGGAGACAGGCGAGCGTCATCAACGCCTGCGCAACCTGACGCCCAACCGAGCGCGCGCTGCCCGCGAGATGCCGGGCGAGCCGCACGTCGGCCGGTTTTCGGACGATGTCGGGGAGCGACGCGACCAGGGCGGGGAGCAACAGGCAGCCGACACCGGCAAGGGTCCATCCCCAGGCGGGCGAGAGCACGGCCCACGCGACCAGGAGCAGGCCCACCAGCGCCGCGGGCGCGAGGCTGCGGCGGAGGTTGTCGAGAAGCTTCCATCGACCCAACGCGGGGAGCGGGTTCCTGGTGCGCCGCCCATCGCGACCTGGAACGGCCGGCAGCAGCCAGCGCCACAACTGCCAGTCGCCGCGGATCCAGCGGTAGCGCCGCCGCACGTCCTCCTCGTAGCGGGACGGGTACTCCTCGTACACCTGCACGTCGGTCAGCAGCCCGGCGCGCGCGTAGCATCCTTCGAGCAGGTCGTGGCTGAGGATCCGGTTCTCCGGGAAGCGACCGCCCACCGCCAGGTCGAACGCGTCCACATCGTAGATTCCCTTGCCGATGAAAGAGCCTTCGCCGAACAAGTCCTGGTAGACGTCGGACACGACGCGGGTATAGGGGTCGATGCCAGGCTCGCTGGCCCACAGCCGCGCATACCGTGACCGGTTCGCACCGGGGAGGCTGACGGCCACGCGCGGCTGAAGGATGCCGTACCCTTCGGTCACGCGCTGCTCGTGCTCGTCGTACCGGGCGCGGTTGAGCGGGTGCATCATGGCGCCGACCAGGAGGCGGCCGGCGTCTCGCGGCAGCTGCGTGTCCGCGTCGAGCGTGATGACGTATTTCACCTGCTGGAGGATCCCGGTGTCCCCAACGACGCGCGAGAAGTCGCCGTTCGAGCGGCCGCGGAGCAGCGCATTCAAATCGGCCAGCTTCCCGCGCTTGCGCTCGTATCCCATCCAGACGCTCTCTTTTGGGTTCCAGCGCCGCGGGCGGTGGAAGAGGAAGAACGGGCCGCGGCGAGCGGACGCGCCAAGCGGCGTACCATCGGAGATGCCGTACGTGTCATTGAGTTCGTTGATCCGCTGCTCGGCGAGACACTCGAGGGCGTCGTCCTCCGGAAGGGTTTCCTGGGAAGCATCGGCCAGGTCCGTCAGGAGGCCGAAGGCGACGTGGTCGTCCCGGTTGCCGAGGAAGCGCACCTCCAGTGCTTCGACCAGGTGCTCGACGTTCTGCGCGCTCGTCATCAACGTCGGGACGACGACCAGGGTCCGCGAGGCCCGGGGGATGCCTTCCGACAGATCCATCTTCGGCAGGGCACGGGGTGTCGCCAGCCGGGGCACCAGGGCGTTCACGACGGCGACGGCTACCTGGCTGGCGCACAGCAGCAGGAGGATCCCGAACAGCACGAACAGGCCGAGGAGCCAGCCATCCGCGCCCTCCCCTCGCACCCTCACGATCAGGGCTGCCGTGGGCAGCGCCGTGAGGGCGACGATGCTTCCGAGATAGAGCGTCAGCGGGTGGCTGAGGCACACGCGCCGCACGGTTTCGGCGACGGAGAAGCGCGCACGCGCCGCTCGTTCGAGCTGTGAGAGTCCCTTGTCGACGAGGTAGAAGCCGACGTGCATCGTCCTGGCGTCGCGCGCCGCGGTCGCGGCTGTCTCCCGGGCGAGGTGGATCGCGATCCCGGCCACCTCACCTTCCGTCCGGCCGCTCCGCCTGGCCGTCGTCTCCACGACGTGGCGATACTGGTCCCGCGTGGCGAAATCCATCAGGGGATACACGCCGGCCGGATCCTCTCGCAGGGTCCGCTCCATGCTGCTCCTCGCCTCGACGAAGTCGCGCCAGTCGGCGGCCCCGAGGAATCTCAGGCTGCTGATGCTGTTGCTGATCGAGACCTGATCGGCGGCCTGCTGCTGGTTCTCCGATTGCACCAGTAGCTCGATCGTCAGGCCGTCCTCCGACAGCCGCTGTTCGATCCAGGTGAGCGGCAGGGCCAGCGCCGGGCTCTTGCCCTGCAGGCGGCGAGCGAACTCGGCGACGAACGACCCGACCATCGGCGGTTCCGACCGCGCCATGTCGGCGATCGACAGAATGAGGCTCTTCGGGTCCTTCTCTGCGATCGCCGTCATCTGGTCCGCCCAGTAGTCGGCGCGATTCCGATCGACGCGGTCGGCCCCGATCCGGGCCGCCACGCGGCGGAGGTTCTCGAGCAGGGCCAGCCGCAGCATGATCGGGATGGCCCACAGTTCGCCGATCGTGAGCGGCGTCACCGCCTGGTAGGTCGAGACGAACCCGCCGAGGCCGTCGGTGTCCAGGCGGCCATCGCCGTGCGAGATCGTCTCGAGGGCGATGTCGTAGACCCGCGGCAGCCTGGCCGACGGGCCGTCGGCCAGGCTTGGCAGCTCGCGGCTGTAACGCGCCGGGAGGTGCCGCCGGGCCGTGCGGATCTGTTCCTCGATCAGGTAGAAGTTGTCGAGCAGCCACTCCCCGGCCGGCGTGATCCGCCGGCCGTCGTTCACCGCCTCCGTCAACAGGGTCCGGACGGCGACGAGCATGGTCTCGTTCGCCGCCAGGCGCGTCAGCAGTGCGTCGGAGCCCCGCGTCGTGCTCAGCCGATGTGAGCCGGCCAGGATCTTTCCGTGCTGCGCCATCTGCTCGCGGCTGAACAGCTCCGCGCGCAGCGGCGGTTCCTCGCCGACGAAGGCCGCCGAGAAGTACGGTCGGCGAGTGATCGCTTCGCGCAACGAGATCAGTGGGTTGGCGGTACCCATGCCGGTCATGCCTACCGGCTCTGCTTCAAGTACTTGAAGAACTCACCGTCGGTTGACAGGATGAGCGTGGTGTCCGTTGCGAACGTCTTCCGGTACGTCTCCATCGTCTTCAGAAACTGGTAGAGCTCCGGGTCGCGGCCGTAGGCCTCGGCGTAGATGCGCGTGGCTTCGCCGTCGGCCTTGCCCATCACCTCCTGGGCCTTGCGGTACGCCTCAGACTGGATCCCCTTCAACTCGCGTTCCTTCTGGCCGCGGATCTCGGCCGCCTTGCCGTGGCCTTCCGATCGCGACCGCTCGGCGATGCGCCGGCGCTCGGAGATCATGCGCTCGTAGACCTTCTGCTGCACCTCGGCCACGTAGTTGACGCGTCTGATCTGCACGTCAACCAGCTCGATGCCGAACTCCGAGACGATGTGGCGCGACTTGTCGAGAATGGCGCGGGTGATTTTGTCGCGCCCCATCGCGATCTTGCCCGCCACCGCGGCTGCGCCCATGTCCACGTCGGCGTTCTCCTCGGTCTCTGGGAACGCCCGGTCGGTGCTGCGGACGACCTCGATGAGATCGTTGTTGGCAATGACGTTGCGGGTCTCGCCATCGACGATGTCGTCGAGGCGCGATTGGGCGCTGCGCTCGTCGGTCACGCGCTGGAAGAAGAGGAGGGGGTTCTTGATGCGCCAGCGCGTGTAGGTGTCCACCCAGATGTATTTCTTGTCCCGGGTCGGAATCTGGTTCGGGTCGCCGCTCCACTCGAGCCACCGCTTGTCGAAGGCGTGGACGGTCTGGATGAACGGCACCTTCATGTGGAGGCCGGGGTCGGTGTGCGGCTGCCCGACCGGCTCGCCGAACTGGGTGATGATGACCTGCTCGGTTTCGGCGATCGTGTAGACCGACATCCAGCAGGTGAGCAGTCCGAGGACGATGACGATGGCGAGGAGGAGGGGCTTCACTACTTCACCTCCTGCTTGGCAGGGTCGAGATTGATGAGCGGCAGGATCCCCTTCATCGACGAATCGATGATGAGTTTCCGACCCGTCTTCGGCAGCACCTCGTTCAACGTTTCGAGATACAGGCGCTTGCGCGTGACGTCCGGGGCCTTGCGGTACTCGTCGTAGATGTTGACGAAGCGGGCGACATCGCCGCGCGCGTTGTTGACGCGCTCGAGCGCGTAGCCTTCCGCGGCGCGCACGACCCGCTCGGCCTCACCACGCGCGTTCGGGACGGTCTGGTTGTAGTCCGCCCACGCCTCGTTGATGAGCCGTTCCTTCTCCTGGATGGCCTGGTTGACCTCGTTGAACGCCGGCTTGACCGGGTCAGGCGGGTTCACGTCCTGCAGGACGATCTGGAGCACCTCGAGGCCGGTCTCGTACCGATCGCACAGGCGTTGGAGCAGCTCCTTCCCGTCGACCTGGATCTCCTCGCGGCCGACCGTCAGGACTTCGTTGACGCTGTGGTCGCCCACGACCTGGCGCATCACCGCCTCGTTCATGTCGCGGAAGGTGGAAGGATCTCCACGCCGGGCGGCGCTGTCGAGGTTCCTGACCTTGAACAGGTACTTGTAGGGGTCTTTCACCTTGTACTGCACGATCCACTCGACCACCGCGACGTTGAGATCGCCGGTCAGCATCAGCGACTCGGCCTTGGTCACGTCGCTCTGCTCGAACTGGGACTGCACCCCCGCCGTCGTGGTGCGGAATCCGAACTCGGTCTTCAGCTGGCGCTGCACGGTGACGCGCTTCACCGTCTCGACGAACGGGATCTTCACGTGGGGCCCGGGATCCGTGGTCCGCACGTACCGGCCGAACCGCTGGACGACGCCCACTTCGTCGGCGTTCACCTGATAGTAGGTCGAGAAGAGGCCGACGAGGACGAACAGGATGAAAGCGATCCTGCCGATCATGCGCCCCCGACCCTGTAACGAGAACGGGGGCATGCGGCCGACGTCAACGACCGATCGGGCTCGCCGCTGCCAATCAACGACATCCAAGGTACACACTCCTCTCGCGGCACCAGCCGGTGTGGCCCGCCACAATCGCGCCACTCCCGCCCGGACCGACGCACCCATTCACACACGCCATTCTGAGGCGCAGGCGTCGTCCGCCGCTGTTCCAATGTGAACAGGCGGGTGCGGCCCAACGCTGTCATGATGGCAGCGCGAACACACCGACGTTTCGACTGGTCACCACGGTAACACGCGCGTCAACGCAAGGCGCACCCGCCCGCGTCTCACCACCCGCACGGAGTGGCGGCACGATTTACGGAAGCACGGAAACGACGTTCTACGTGCTGGGTCACAGCGCCGAAGGCTGTGCCTGGAGTGTCTCGCGCGGCTTCTGGTAAACGCTGACCCGGGCGGGCGGCAGGTTCCACCACACGACATTCGATGCGAGGAGCTCGAAACGGGAGGTGCCGTGCGGCCGGCCGTTGCCCAGGTAATAGCTGTATTGAACCCACTTCCCGGCGGGGCGAAGAACAGCGCGGATTTTTCTGGCGAGAGCGTCAGCGGCCTCGGGTGCGAAGTTTCTCAGAGGCAGACTGGAAATGACCGCCCCTGCGAAATTGAGTTGGCGGACGTGCTTCTTCAGCAGGCGGTCAAGTTGAAACGCGTCACCGGTGATGATGTGGGCGCGGGGGAAGCGTTCGCGCAACAGACCGGCCAGCCGGGGCGATTTCTCAATGGCCACCAACCGGTCTTGCCGCAGGCCGCGCTCGAGGAGGGCGTGAGTGACCGCTCCCGTGCCGGGGCCGAGTTCCAGAACGAACTCCCCTGGTTCGTGCGGAAGCCAGTTGGCCATGGCGCTGGCGAGGTTCTTCGAGCTGGGCAGAATCGCACCAATCTGTTGGGGACAAAGCAGCCATTCGTGGAGGAAAAGCGTCGTGGCACTCAGATTGGCGCGTAATTGCTTGGTCACTGTATGTTTCGGAAGACTTGGAACTTCAGCTTCGAACCTTCCGAATCATACCTGATATTGTCAGACGCTGATCGCAGCGACCATTTTTCGGGTTCCTGTCTCCCTTCCTCTTTCCCCCAGCAGCGCGCCTCGTCGCCATCGAGGCCTGGCCCGCTGTCGACCACGGTTAGACGGAGGAAGGGCACACCGGCGGTCACGCCGGTGTCGTCCCAGGTCGGACGTGAATCCACGTACCCAGGTAGCCATGCCCATCACCAGGGCGATGGACAGCGCGGCAGCAGCGATCCGGTGGCGGATGGCCAGCACTGGGGTAAGATTCTGAGCATGCCACGGCCTTGCTGACCTCGAACGTCTCCCAACTTCATATGGACGTGCTCGAAGCACACGGAGAGTGTAAGGTCGTGGTGCTGGTTGCCCACGGCCTGAATCTCCGAGCGCACGCGCTCCGCGACCTGTACGAACCGCTGCGCCAGCGCGGAGCGGCGATTGTCGTACTCCGGCTTCGAGGTCATGCGAGCGATTCCGTGGGAGACGCGCCGATGCTCGAGGAATGGAAGAGCATCGGTGCGACCGCGTGGGTCGAAGACTGGCGGGAGTCGGCGCGCGTCGCGGAAGAGCTCGCGACAAGCCGCGGAGTACCGCTGGCTTTCCTGGGGTACAGCCTGGGGGCGCTGATTCACGTCTACGGTCTTGCCACGGGGGAACGCGAGTCCAATCCGTTCCAGCGACAGGTCCTGCTGGCTCCGGCCGTCCGCGTGCGCCCTCGAACCCGCTTGGTGCTCCTCTTCCGCCCGTTAGGCAGGCGGTTCATCGTGCCCTCACTTACGCCGGCAGAGATCCGCTCGCACGGAGGCACGAGCATCGCTGCCTACGAATCGCTCTTCGGCTACGAGGCCGCGCTGTCCGCACTCGACGACCCGAAGCGGGTGAAGATCCCGACGCTCGTACTCATGGCTCCCGGCGATGAGCTGGTGAGCCAGCGGCGACTCGACGAGTGGATCGAACGCAACGGGCTCAGGCCTGAGTGGAGAATGCGGGCCCTCTCCAAGGATTCCGCCACAGCGCAGAGCTGGGTCCGGCACCATATCATCACCGAGCGCGGTCTCGGGACGGCCGCGTTCGCGGCGCTGACACAGGTCATTGCGGATGCGTTGATCGACGGCGTGATGGACGCCAGCGCCGATGCCCACGCCATATAGACGGGCGGGGCCGGCTCCTTCTTCGCCTCAGAACGTCACCCTCGGGCGGCGCCGCGCCTGGCTGCCCGGACGATCCAGGATGCCGGATGGTGCTCGCCTCCGGACACCGATGGCCCTATACTGCTGGCCTCATGGGAGGATCCCCGCATGGATGCGAAGACTGACCGGCGTCTACGGATGGGACTCGGCGCCCTGCTCGCGGTAGTGGCAGCCATCGGATTGCACGCGCAGCGGCAGGGCGGAGCGCCGGAGGGCGACCAACCCCTCGAACCGCTCCGGTTCCGGTATATCGGCCCGGCCAGCGCGGGACGCATCGCCTCGGTGGCCGGCATCCCCGGCGACCAGAAGACCTACTACGCGGGCGCCGCGTCGGGCGGCGTCTGGAAGACCACCGACGGCGGCCAGACCTTCGAGCCGGTCTTCGACGACCAGCCCGCCCAGGCCATCGGCGCCCTGGCGGTGGCCCAGTCCAACCCGAGTATCGTGTGGGCCGGCACCGGCGAGGCCTGGGCCATCCGCGATGCCGACGTCATGGGCGACGGCGTCTACAAGTCGGCCGACGCGGGCAAGACGTGGACGAACATGGGGCTGCGCGAAACCGGCCGCATCGGGCGGATCCTCATCCACCCGACCAACCCGGACGTTGTCTTTGCCTGCGCGCTCGGCCGCACCACCGGCCCGCAGGAGGAGCGCGGCGTCTTCCGCACGACCGACGGCGGCCGGAACTGGCAGCGCGTGCTCTTCGTGAACCCCGACACCGGCTGCTCGGGAATCGACATGGACCCGAAAGACCCCAACGTGCTCCTGGCGGGCACGTGGGAAGTGGTGATGCACACCTGGGCGATGTTCAGCGGCGGACCTGGCAGCGGCGTCTATCGCTCGCGCGACGGCGGCGCCACCTGGCACCGGCTCGAGCACCCCGGCCTCCCGAAGTCGCCGGTGGGCAAGATCGACGTCGCCATCGCGCCGTCCAACGGCAAGCGGATGTTCGCCCTGATCCAGACGCCGAACCAGGGATCGCTGTGGCGCTCGGATGACGCCGGCGATACCTGGAAGGCCGTCAGCTGGGACCGGCGGCTCATCGGCCGCGCCGGCTTCTACATCCGTGTGGCGGTCAACCCGCAGAACCCAGACGAGGTCTTCGTCGCCAACAGCAGCTTCCACCGCTCTACCGACGGCGGGCTGACCTTCCCGCCCAACACCACGCGCTGCGGCGACTGCCACGACATCTGGATTGACCCGAAGAACCCCGACCACTGGATCGTGACCGACGATGCCGGCATGACGATTACACGCGACCACGCGAAGACCAACATCAGTATCACGCTGCCGATCGGCCAGATGTACCACGTGGCCATCGACGACCAGGTGCCCTACTGGGTCTACAGCAACCGCCAGGACGACGGGACGATGCGCGGGCCGAGCACGTCGCCGGTGCCGGTGACGAACGTGCCGTCCTACTCGGCGGCGCAGGGGGCGCGCGGCGGCGGATTCGGCGGAGGGGGTGGCGGCGGTCGCGGCGGCGCGGCCGTGGCGTGGCAGGCGGGCATCGGCGGTTGCGAGTCGGGCTTCACCATCGCTGTCCCCGGCAACCCGGACGTCGTCTGGGCGACGTGCTACGCCAACGAGGTGACCCGCTTCGACAACCGGCTGGGCAGCGCGCGGTCGGTGAGCCCGTGGATCCACACGCTCGACTCGGAGCCGAACAAGACGAAGTACCGCTGCCACTGGACGCCGCCGCTCGCGTTCGACCCGTTCGAGAAAGAGACCGTGTATTACGGCTGCCAGGTGATCTTCAAAACCGACGACCAGGGGCAGACCTGGAAGATCATCAGCCCGGACCTCTCGACGCAGGATCCGAGCCGGATCGTGTCGTCGGGCGGCATCGTCGGCGACAACCTCGGCCAGTTCTACGGCGAGGTGGTGTTCGCCATCGCACCGTCGAAGCTGCAGAAGGGGCTGATCTGGGCCGGCACCAACGACGGCCTGATCTGGTTCACGCGCGACGGCGGACGGAACTGGAACAACGTGACGAAGAACGTGAGCGGCCTGATGAGGTGGGGCACCATCCGCAAGATCGAAGCGTCGCGCTTCGACGCCGGCACGGCGTACGTCGCGGTGGACTACCACCTGATGGACAACCGTGAGCCGTTCATCTACAAGACGACCGACTTCGGACAGACGTGGACGAAACTCAGCGACGGCCTGCCGAAGGGCCACCCACTGGCCTACGTCCTCTCGCTCGCCGAGAACCCGAACCGGAAGGGCATGCTGTTCGCCGGCACCGGCAACGGCTTCTACTACTCGATGAACGACGGGAAGACGTGGACGCCAATCAAGGACGGCCTCCCCGCGGCGCCTGTCAGCTGGATCGAGGTGGAGCCGCGCTATCACGACGTCGTCGTCTCGACCTACGGCCGCGGGCTCTACATCCTGCGCGACATCACGAGGCTGGAACAGCAGGACCAGGCGGACCAGGCCTCGGCAGCCTACCTGTTCGTGCCCCGGGCGGGCTTCCGCGAGGCGCGGAGCGGCAGCGCCGACTTCCTCTACTCACTGAAGACCGCGTCGGCCGACCGGGTGAAGTTCGAGATCGTCGATGCCGCCGGCGTGGTCATCAGGCGGTTCGACGGCCCGGGCCGCGCGGGATTGAACCGCGCCGCCTGGGACATGCGCCACGATGGCCCCGCCCAGGTGGAACTGCGGACCATCCCGCCCGACAACCCGCACATCTGGGAAGAGGCGCGGTTCAAGGGGCGTGACACCCGGCCGATCGTCCATTGGGGGATCCAGGGCACCCAGCGCCAGGGCCCGCTGGCGATTCCGGGGCGGTACACGGTCCGGATGTCCCTGGGCGGCGCCGCCTACGAACGGCCGGTGGACGTCCTCAAAAACCCGAAGATCCTGACGCCGGCCTTGGATCTTGCCGCCTCCACCGCGGCACAAGTACGGATCCGCGACGACATCAACGAGACCGTGGCGATGATCAACCGGCTCGAGGTGATCCGAAAGCAGATCGAGGACCAGATCAAAACCAACGCCGGCAGGAAGCCGGCCGAGCAGGCGCTCCAGGCTCTCGAGAAGAAGATGATGGATGTCGAGCTGCAGCTGCTGTCGAGGACCGACCTGCACAGCGACGACAAGTGGTACGTGGAGACCTACAAGGTCTACATGAACCTGCTATGGCAGATGGGCGTGATCGGCTACGGCGCCAGCGACGTGGCGGGCGGCGCCGACTACCGGCCGACGGACGCGTCGCTGCAAGTGCTAGAGACGATCGAAGAGGATCTGGCCGCGGCCGAGGCAGCCTACACGACCTTGATCGAAAAGGATGTGCCCGCGTTCAACAAGTCAAACCCCAAACTCGTCATCAGGTAGGGGCGCCTCGCGGGCGTCTCCTATTTCTTCATCGGCAACGGCCTTGTGCAGGCCGCCATCCAGTTTGCACCCGGCGGCGACGGCAGCGGCTTCAGCGACATCTCGTCACTCGCGCAGCTCAGGGTGTTCGCTGACAGGGCGGGAGAGGCCGCGGCGCCGATGGGCATTGCCCTCTACCGCCGGCCTCGAGACAAGGACGTCGCGGAGTCAGGGCCGCCCAGGTTGCTGACGACCGGCTCACCGTCGAGGTAGCCTCGCCCGCGCGGTTTCCGGCTGCTGGCAGTCTGCTGTGGCGGCGAGGTGTGTTGGGGTAAGATGGATCATCAACCACATTCGCACCGGAAGGAGATCCGCGGATGATGATCAAGGACGTGCTGTTGCCGGAGTTCGACCACGAAATGGCCTTGACGCGCAAGGTGCTCGCGCGCATTCCCGAGGATAAGTTCGGCTGGCAGCCACACGAAAAATCGATGACCCTCGGCCGGCTGGCCGGGCACCTGGCCGAGATTCCCGGCTGGGTGAAGGAATCGCTGACACAGGACGGCCTCGACATGGGCGGCGAGCACAAGCCCGACGTCCTGTCCACACGGGACGAGGTGCTCGCCAAGTTCGACAAGATGGTGGCGGTGGCGCGGCCGCTGATCGAGGGTGCCAGCGACGCCCAGTTCATGGCGCCGTGGACGCTGAAGAACAAGGGCCAGGACGTCTTCACGATGCCGAAGATCGCCGTCGTGCGCGCCTGGGTCTTCAGCCACGCGATTCATCACAGGGGCCAGATGAGCGTGTACTTGCGCCTGACCGGCGTGCCGGTTCCCTCTATTTACGGGCCGAGCGCCGACGAAGCGAACTAGCAGGACGCTGAACATCGCATCCTGAATGCGGCAAGGCAGCCCAGCCGGTCGATCCTTCTCGCGGCAGGTCGGATTCGGCTGCGGGTGTATCAATCCAGGACTCCGCACCGCCCCCGCCGCCGGTCACCGGGTCGCACGCCGGACGGTTCACGGTCTACGAGCGGAGGAAGACCTGCCTGCGATGCCATGCGGATGAGGCTGCGGCGTTCCACCAGTTGCCCGCGGGAAACAAGGGAAGCGGGCCAGGTCAGTACCGGTCGAGCCGGATCGACCCGTCACCCGTGTGAATCGTGAGTGGGCCGCCGCCGCCGTTCAGGGAACCCCGGACGTGCGAGCCGTTCAGCCGCCCCGACAAGGTCACCGGCACGTTCATCGTCACATGCCCGTCGCCGGTATCCGCGGAGAGGTTGGCCTTGAAGCCGTCGGGGAGGCGCAAGGTCACGCTTCCATCCCCGGTCCGGACGTTCCAGGCGGTCGCGACCGCGGAGCCAGGCAAAACGGAGGCCTCGACGCTCCCGTCGCCGGTGTGAATATCGAGTTCGTCGAATCGGCCGGCCACGTTGATGCGGCCGTCACCGCTCGAGGCGACGAGGCGACCATCGAGTCCCGTGCCCTCGATCGCGCCATCTCCGGTGTGGAGACGCATCTCGCCCTTGACGCTCGCCACGCGCAGATGTCCGTCACCCGTGCTGATGTCGAGCTTCGCCTCGCGCGGGACTTTCACCACGAAGTCGAGGGAACGCCGCCCGACGCCGAGATTCCAGCTGGTCGCAGGGAACTTCGCTTCGATCTCGACCCGATCGCCCACCTGTCTCTCGATCAACGTGAAATCCTTGTTGATCGTGTAGCCGACCGTCTCGATGCGGGCCTCGACGTCCTTCCGGTCCCACACCTCGATCCGGACGTTGCCGTCGCCCGTCTTCATCCACAGATCGGCTTTGCCGGCCAGGGTATAGGTCTTGGACCACTGGTCCGCATCGGCCGGAAACGCCAGGCCAAGCCCCGTCAACATCAGCAGCGCAATCACGCGTGACAGCATCATGCACCCCCTCGGCGGACGCTGGGCGCGGTCCGTCGTCGAGAAGGTAGACGCAGAAGGGCTCCGGAAGGTTCGCCGGGCCGCGGCCAAGACAGATCCCGGGGGGCCACGGATACTTGCTGCAGACGTTACAATCTCAACCTGGGAAGCTGTCACTGGAGTTCGAGTGTCCGGCTGACATTCCGGTTGCCCATTGAGGAGATCGCCATGTTCGAAGCCGCCGAACTCGGCCGCTCGGTGTCGAAGGAGGACTACAAGGCGCGTGAGCCGATTCTGCGCGCCGAACTGCTGGCCGCGCAGACGGCGCTGCGGGAAGCCAACGCGTTTCCCGTCATCATCGTCTTTGGCGGTGTGGACGGCGCGGGCAAGGGGGAAACGGTCAACCTGCTCAACGCGTGGATGGATCCGCGCTGGACCATCACCCGAGCATTCGGCGAGCCGTCGGACGAGGAGCGGGAGCGGCCGGAGTACTGGCGATACTGGCGCGCGTTGCCGCCGCGCGGCCGCATTGGCCTGTTCCTCTCCACCTGGTACTCGGGTCCCCTGCTCGACCGCGTGTACCGCCGAGTCAATCCCGACGCCTTCGACGAGCGCCTCAACCGCATCGTCGAGTTCGAGCAGACGCTCGCCGACGACGGGGCCCTGATCCTCAAGTTCTGGATGCACCTGGACAAGGCGGCGCAGAAGAAGCGTCTCAAGCACCTGGAGAGAGATCCGCTCCTGCGCTGGAAGGTGACCGAACTCGAATGGAAGCACTGGAGGATGTACGAGAAGTTCATCGCGGCCGCCGAGCGAGCCATTCGGCAGACCAGCCGAGGCAGCGCGTTGTGGACGATCGTGGACGGGGAGGACGCGCGTTACCGGAGCCTCGCAGTCGCTGAGGCCATTCGGGACGCGATTCGCCAGCGCCTCTCGGAGGTGACGGGGGGGCGGCGCGCCCCGGACGCAGCGGCGTCGGCCCGGCGCGCCCCAGCCCCGCGCGCGACCGCAAAGGGGCCAGCGGTCCTGTCGATCCTCTCGAGCCTCGACATGATGAAGAAGGTGCCAAAGACCGATGCCGGGCGGCAGATCGATCTCTGGCAGGGCCGGCTCAATCTGGCCCAACGGAAGGCGAGGTCGAAAGGGATCTCGACGATTCTCGTCTTCGAGGGGTGGGATGCGGCCGGCAAGGGTGGCGTCATCCGGCGGGTCACGGCGGCCCTGGACGCGCGCCAGTACCAGGTGATCCCGACCGCGGCGCCGACCGACGAGGAACGCGCGCAGCACTATCTCTGGCGCTTCTGGCGTCACCTGTCACGGGCAGGGCGGGTGACCCTCTTCGACCGGAGTTGGTATGGCCGCGTGCTGGTGGAGCGGGTCGAGCGGTTCGCGACCGAAAGGGAGTGGCAGCGCGCCTACGCCGAGATCAACCAATTCGAGGAACAGCTGGCCCGCCACGGGACCGTGCTGGTGAAGTACTGGATGCACGTGACGAAGGCCGAGCAGTTGCGCCGATTCAAGCAGCGCGAGACGATCGAGCACAAGCAGTGGAAGCTGACCGACGAGGACTGGCGCAACCGCGAGAAATGGGGGGCCTACGAGCTGGCGGTCAACGACATGGTCGAGTACACCAGCACCAGCGAGGCGCCCTGGACGCTGGTGGAGGCCAACGACAAGTCGTTCGCCCGCATCAAGGTGCTCGAGACCCTGTGCACGCGGCTCGAGGAGGCGACGCGGCGCTGACCGCACCTCGTCTGGCTCGCCCGCAGGGTCTGGGCTTCGGCGCGCGTCTGGCCTTCGAGACACGCGGCAGCCTGCTGGAGGCGCTTCTCTGTGATCGTGCTGCCGGCAGGCCGTGCGGGCGGCCACCATTCCCGAAGGGCTCGAACTCCTGCTGACGGGCCAGAACGCGCGGTGGGACGGGCGGCCGAAAGACTGGCTGGAGGTGGCGCAGCCAGGAAAGACTGGCAGGCTGCGGTCGAAGCCCTGGTCCGCGCTACGAGCTACGGCGCGATGATGCGCAGCGTCGGAAAGTAGGTACGGTAGCGCCTGGGATCCCGGGTGAGCAGCGTCATGTCCTGGATGGCGGCATGGGCGCCAATGTAGAAGTCAGGCATCGGCGATCGTCTCGACCCGCCTCGACGCCGGTACTTCACGAAACACCGCCCGGCCAGGAACCCCGCCTCCCATGGCAGCGCGAGCCGCTGGTAGTAGTCAGGCGGCAGCGCCTCCTCCAGTTCCTCGATCCGCGCGAACCGCGCGGCCACCTCGGCGTACACGATGGGGTTGATGGCGAGCCTCGAGACGTTCGCCGCCCGGCTCAGCGCGGTCGCCGACCAGTCCATCCACTCGTCGTCTTCGGTGATCACGTCGAGCAGCACGTTACTGTCGACGAGCGTCGTCGCCACGTCAGTCACCCCTGGTCAGGGCGAGGATCTGGTCAGTCGACAAGCGCGGCCCGGATGCCCGCCTGCCCACGGCCCGCATGTGGGCAACCAGGGCGTCGCCTCGGGCTTGTTGCTCGGCGCGACGGATCCGAACGCTGTCGCCGTCGACCTCGAAGACGACGCGGGTGCCCGGGAGGAGGCCCAGGCGGTCGCGGATCTCCTGGGGGATAGTGACTTGTCCCTTCGTCGTCAGAGTCATAGTATTACCACTACCAGTAAGAGTATGACTATCCGCGCTCGACGTCAACCAGCGAAGCTCCCGTCGCTCTCATCGCTGAAAGAAGTTCAGAGGAAGTTCTTCAGCGCCTTGCGCGCCGTCCGGTCCGGGCGGACATCCGTCTCGATCACCACCTGTATCGCCCGCTTGCGGTCTTTGAGCTCGACGACTGTGCCCGGCGGCAGGTTCGAGGTCACCTTGATGAAACCGCAACTCAGCCCCTTGATCTTCAGATCTTCGGGCTTGTCGGGCGTGGCGACGCTGTAGATCCTCCCGCCGTAGCGGCCGATCGCCATGTCCGTGGCGCACGTGAGCACTTTGCCGATCTCGTTGCCGTTCAACTCGAACACGGCAGCCTCGTGCGCATCGATCTTGCGCAGGTCGTTCCCGACAAAGGTCAGCGTATAAGGAGCCTCGGTGGCTTTCTCCAAGGCGTCGGAACCCAGGAACTTCTTGGTGAATCCCCCAGCCTGGTTGAACGGAAGGGCAAACGGCCACGGGTGATGGTAGTAGGTCCAGGGGCCGATGTCCTGGTGGGAAAGCGGCAACACCGCGCCGGTCCGCAGCGAGTCTCTGGCAGCCAGGCCGCATGCAATGACGCCGAATTCCCTGCCGGCTTCAACCAAGGTCTCCCACGCCTTGACGGTATGCTCCCGCTCGACGAAGAGTTCGAACCCAACCTCACCGGTATAGCCCGACCGAGAGAGCAGGAGGGGCGTCCCGTCCAGGAATCGCACGCCTCCGGCAAACTCTGAGCTCGGGTCGAAATGCCCCTTGGCGGAGAAGTAAGTCAGCTTGTCGAACACGGCTTCCGGCGACTTCAAGACCTTCTGCATCGTCTTGATGGCTGACGGTCCTTGAATATCGATCTTCCCGAGCTTGTCGGTCAGGTCGATGCACTCGACGCGAAGACTCTTCTTGTTCGCTTTCAGGTGGGCCGCGACGACCCCACCCATGCCTGCGTTCACGACGACCAGGAACTCCTCGTCCTTGATCTTGTAGACGATGCTGTCGTCGATCGCCTGGCCCCGCTCGTTGAGGAATGCTCCGTAGACACACTTGCCTGGCGCGATGGGCGCGTTCTCCTTGCCCACGCAGGAATCCAGGTTCCGGGTGAAGCACCACTGGATCAGGCCGAATGCACCCGGGCCGAGCACCCTGACGGCGGCCATGTGGCTGGTGTCGAAGAGGCCGGCGTGGGTGACCACGGCCATGTGCTCGTCTTTTGCGCTGGCATACCAGACCGGCATGACATAGTCGCCGAACTCGACCATGTTCGCGCCGTTCTGAGTGTGCCAATCAAACAATGGCGTCTTCTTCTTTTCTGTGGTCATGTGGCTGTTCCGTTCTGAGGTCCTTTGTGTCGGTTGGGCCGCCCCTGCGGCGGCGGAGGGGCCAGCAGGCCCTGCAATGTTACACCATGAGCCACCCGAGTGGCGCCCGCCGCGACGACGGCGCGCTCGACCTGCACGCGAGCCGTGGTGTGGGAGGAGCCGAGCGGTGCGCCGAACGCAAGGCGTCTCGAGTCCGGTGGCGGCGCCCGCACGGCGCGGGTCGGGACGCTCCTATGCAGCATCTGCTCGTGCCAGTCCTGCAGACGTGGGCAGAAACTGCCTGCCCGGAGGGCCCGGTCTACGGAAACAGGTGGTCCCCGATTACTTCGAGACCTTCCGCGCGCAGGCCGCCGGTCTGCGCGACGGGGAAGGCCTGCCTCGGTTCGTCGAGCAGGCCGCCTTCGCGCGTCGCGCTCCGGCGTGCCACGCCGAAGCCTTGGCGGAGGCGGGAGTTTTGCAGACAACGACGGCGGTTGTCGTGCCTGCCGACATCGGAACCCCCGGCGTCAGGACGCGCCGGAAGCTCGCGCGCCCGGAGGAGGCGTAGAATGCTGGCGGGTGCCTGGGTTCGTGAGCGAACATCGGCGGCGCGCTCCTCGTCATCGCTCAGCTTTGCGCTGGGCGGCGGGCGTTCAACCAACATGATCTCGTTCATCATCCCGGCTCATGATGAGGAGCGCCTGATAGGGCGTACGCTCAGCGCGCTCCATACGGCCGCCAGTGCCCTGGACGAACCGTACGAGGTCATCGTTGTCGATGATGCGTCGACCGACGCGACCGCTGCGGTGGCAGCGCGGCACGGCGCTCGCCTCGTGACGGTTCACCATCGGCAGATCGCCTCGGCACGCAACGCAGGCGCCCGGCACGCTCACGGCGACCTGCTCGTCTTCGTCGATGCCGACACCGATGTCTCTGAGGCCGTTCTCGGCGCGGCCGTGCGTGCCATACGCTCGGGCGCGGTCGGCGGTGGTGCGAGGGCCCGGTTCGACGGCCGTGTCCCACTCTACGGGCGCGCGCTGATGTGGTCGTGGCTGTGGCTCCAATGGTTCGGGCGGCTTGCATCGGGGTGCTTCATCTATTGCACACGCCAGGCGTTTGAGACGGTCGGTGGTTTCGACCAGACGCTGTACGCTGCGGAGGATGTCGTGCTGAGCCGGCGACTCCAACGGTTGGGCACATTCGTGATCGTGAGGGAGATGGTGGTGACCTCCGGCAGGACCGTTCGTTCGCATGCCGGTGCCGAAGCGCTCCGCCTCCTCGCAGGCGTCATGCTCCGCGGGCCGAGATACTTCAGAACCCGCCGCGGCCCGTGGTACGAACCGCGACGCGACGATCCAGGCGGGACGGTCTAGGCTGAAGTTCCACGCGTCAGTGCGAGCGATCTCGTGTCCGGTGAAGCAGATACAAGCAACACCCGGGATACGATTCTGTCTACGGGTGGTCACGCAATCGCGTTGATCAAGTCGAGCGCGCGATGACCACAGCTGCTCTACTTGCAGGGAGATCGCAATGAGAAAGCTCGTGCCCACGCTGCTGTCAAACGCGACTGATTTCGGTGGCGGCGGCTGCGCCGCCGCATTCAATTTGAGCGTTCGCAGCAGAACGCCTATCGCCGGCTGGATCTCGAGGCGATTCTGAAGGACCTCGGAGCCTGAAAGAAAAGGCGGGAGGCGTTGCCGCCTTCCCGCCTTTTCGCCTTCCCGCCTGCTGCCTCCAGCTAGAAGCTGAACCGAGCCTGCAGCTGGATGACCCGCGCCGCAACGGTCGTCCCGGTGATCCGCCCGAACGTCGTGCTGTTGACGTTCATGTCGCCAGAGTAGAACTCTACCGAGTTCAGCAGGTTGAACGCCTCGGCACGGACTTCGACGATGTAGCGTCCAAACCTGATCCGCTTGGAGAGTGACGCATCTATCGTCGTCGTCGCCGGCGCATCGAACGCGAGCTGCTCGAGCGAGCCCACGTTACCCGCGGTCGGGTTGAAGAACACCTGTCCCGCGAACCCTGCGCCGTTGGTGAGAGTGTCCGTCCCCACCGCACGCCCCGTGTTCGGGTCGACGACGGATGGGTCGATCCAGAAGATCCGGCCGTCCGGCAACTTCGTGATCTTGAACAGCGCCGTGATCTGCTCAGGCGTCAGGGACGTCAAGGCTGTCTGGCTGGCCGACCGGCCCGCGCGGTTGAACGTGCCGCGCGGCGCCAGGATGCTCAGGGGGTTGCCCGTCTGCCAGTGTATGATCGCGCTGATCTGCCAGTCACCGACGAGCGCGTTGGTGATGCCGCCCGTGTTCAGCCACCGCTTCCCCTGGCCGAACGGCAACTCGGCGATGACGTTCGCGTTGATCATGTGGGTGATGTTCCACACGGATCGCGCCTCGTCGAGCTGCGGACGGTTGTTGTCGAGATAGGCCTCCAGGCGGTTCTGTGCGTTGCCACCGCCGTTCGCCCGGGTGTGCGCCCACGTGTAGTTGAACCCTCCCGTGATTCCCTGACGCATCTCGCGGCGCAGTTCGATCTGCAGCCCGTTGTAGTTCTGCCAACCCAGGTTCGTGACGCCGACCGAGGAGTAGATGCCTCCGTTCGGATAGAAGGCGGCTAGCGCACCCGCCACACGGCTGGTCATGTAGAAGTCCGCCAGCGACCCCACCTCGTTCTGCTGGATGTTGGTTCGCACCGTGGAGTTGGTGAGGAAGCCGCCGCCGAACGTCGGGAGCACCGTGAGCGGCTGACTGCCCGCGACCGTCGCGTCGTACGCGGGATTGAAGAGCCCCTTGGCGGCCAGCGCCAGGAACCCGTTTCCCCGTGCGCGCGTGAAGTCGTCGAGGAACGTCTGCGGGATGGCGACCTGGTTGTAGTCGATGGCCTTCCAGATGTCGCGTCCGAACGTGCCGACGTAGCGCGCTTCACCGGCGAAGCCCCACTTCAGCTCGCGCGAGATCCCGACGGACACCTGATGGACCTTCGGCTGCGTGATGTTCGGATCGATAATGCCCATCGACCCCGTGGCGCTGATGGCCATCTGGTCGGCGAGCGTCCGGACCGGCTTGAAGACCGGGGTCGGAACACTCGGGATACCGGCGCTGATCGTCGTCGTCTGATTCGACAACGTCGCACCAGACGACAGACCGGCGTTGAAGCCCATCGCGGCCTGGCCGACGGTGACGCTCTCCTCGTTCACGAACGTGAGCGAGTACCCGCCGCGCACCGACGTCTTGCCATCCTTGAACACGTCCCAGGCAAAGCCGATGGTCGGACCGAAGTTGTTGCGGTCAGGACTGTAGATGCCGCCGTTCACGAAGGAGACCGTCGCATTCGGATCCTTCAGCACGTCAGTATAGCTGCGACCATTCAGGGCGGGGAGGAAGCCCAGATTGTTGTCCTCCCTGAGCGGGCTGTAGTACTCCCACTTCAGGCCGGCGCGAATCGTGAAATTCGGCTTCAGCCGCCAGCTGTCCTGGATGTAGGCCGCGATGTTGTTCAGCGAGAAGTTCCGGTCGCTGGACTGACCCGACACGTAGCCAGACGTCTGGTCCTTCACCTGGAACGTCTGGGTCATGTTGCTGATCCGGCCGGTCAGGAGCGCCAGCGCCGTGTTCGCGTTCGCGAGGTCGCCACTCGCGATCCCGCCGGGGAACATGCTGGCGTTCAACTGGGTCGCCGTCGACGCAGAGCTGAATCCCAGGTTGACCGTCGGAATCGTCCCCTCGTAGTTGTACGGATTGACGTGGATCTTCTGCCAGCTCGCCCCCATCTGCAGCGCGTGGTTGCCCCACGCCAGGTTGGCGTTGTCGTTGAACTGGAAGGTATTGGTGTAACGGCCCTGCGGCTGGAAGCTGACATCCGGATTCTGGATGTAACCCGACATCAACTGCACCGCCTGGCCGCTGTACCGTGCTGCCCCGTAATTGAAGTTGCTGTCGAACCTGACCGGCGCCAGGTTCATGCCGGCGCGGAACTCGTTCTGCAACCTGGGCGACGCGAGCCAGCGCCACGCACCCACCACGCGCTTGACGGGCGAACTCGTGAACACCTGCGGCCGGTCCGGGCTCGTGAAGTCCAGGTCCGGTCGGTCGTCGGTATCCCGCGAGTAGGTGACGATCGCCTCGACGTGGTGGTTGGCCGACACCTCCATGTCCGCGCGGCCACCGAAGTAGTCGCGCGTCGTGAGGCGCTGCTGGTTGAACCGGTACCCGGCCGTGTTCAGGACCTGGCCGGCCTTCGAGTTGCCGATGTCGTAGTTGTTGACGTTCGACGCCGTGGGGATTCTCGACAGGACGTCCTTGTAGAACGCCTCGTCGCGCGTGGAATTGGTCGTCGTGAGGATGTTGACCGAGCGTGCCTGACCGTCAGTGCCCACGTACCGGAACACGCCCTTGTAGAAATCGTCGTTCGCCGCAATGGTCAGGTTCTGCGCACCCGCCTGCCGCTGACGGAACCCTTCGTAGTAGGCGAAGAAGAAGATCTTGTCCTTTTTGATCGGGCCGCCGAGCCGGACGCCCGGCTGGTTCCTCTTCAACGCCGGCTTCGCGACGCCGGACTTGTTGTTGAAGAAGCTGTTCGCCGACAGGGCCGAATCGCGGTTCGCCCACCAGGCGCTACCTCGGTACCGGTTGCTGCCCGACGGCGTGATCATGCGCACCGTGGACGCGCCGCCCGCCGTGTCCGCACCGGACACCGACGTCGTGATTGAGATCTCGGCAACGCTGTCCGACGAGGGCCGGTTCGGAAGGAAGTCGAGCGCGTTGGTGCGGATGAAGTTGTCCTGAATGTTGATGCCGTCCTGCGTCACCTGGGTCCAGGTCGGCCGGCCGCCGTTGATGCCGGTATTCATCCTCGTGGCGACGCCCGGCACGCCCGGCAGGTTGCGGATGAGAGCCGTGATGTCACGGCCGTTGAGCGGCAGTTCGAGCACCTGCTTCTGCTGGACGGTCTGGCTCACTTCTGGCGTCGTCGTCTGGACCAGCGTCGTGCCAGCGGTCACTTCCACCGTCTCGCTGACGCCGCCCACTTCCAGCTTCGCCGTGATCGAGTACTCCTGACCGACGTTCACCTGCACGTTCGCGAACGTGGCGGTCTTGAACCCGGTCAATTCGACCGTGACCTTGTAGAGCCCGGGCTGCAACTGGGGGAACACGAACGCGCCGGTTCCGGTCGAGACGGTCGTGCGTGTTTCGTTGGTCTGTTGGTTGACGAGCGTGACGGTGGCCCCCGGCAGTACAGCGCTCGATGTGTCGAGCACCGTTCCGGCCAGACGGCCGAGCGAACCTTGGGCTCCGGCCGTCGCCGGCAGGCCGACCAGCAGCAGAAGCGCGGCAAACACCGCGCCCCACCGAACTACACGGATCCTCATGATGGCTCCTCCATACATCGAAGGTGCGGATGGGTGACCGTTGGGAATCCCGGCCACCGTACACATGAGCGCCAGCACCTCGAACCAGGCGCTCACGCGAGGAGAGCAGCGGCTCTCCTCGGGACACGACCCGCGAACACGGACAGCGAGCCTCTGTCCCGCACGCGGCATGTTGGGGGCAACTGACCGATCACCCTGGGAATTTCTGCCTCCACCGGACTGCGCGCTCCAGGCCGGAAGCAGATCGTGCAGAATTACAGAGCCGCCGTCTGCGCACGGCGACCACCCCCGCCGATGGCAACGGAACCGACAACGGAACGACGCACGTCGATGTCAATGGCCTCGCTGGCCTACACGCACTGGAGTTTGTTCGGGCGCCGGGGGAAGGACGCCCTGCGACTCTGGCGCCGAGGGGGACGCCCTTCATTACCGCAAGACTGCTCCGGCTGGCCCGCAACAGCGGCCAAGCCCAGATCCACGCGGTAGACCCTACCACAGCTTCTGCCGCGTCGCAACTGGAGAGACGCTGAGACGCTGAAGGAGTTGGAGGTGAAAGCGGCCGAGGAGCGCAGATGGCGCTAATGCTTCCTCATAGTGGATGATGCAGATCAAGGGAGAAAAGGAACGCCGCTTCAGACATCTTCCAGGGCTGGTCGATTTCCGCACCCCGCTCGCCGGTGTTCGCCAGAAAGATCGTGGTGGCCTGCGCGCACGCGGCTGGTGTGCCCAGGCCGCTGGGCTGCGGGTGAACGACAACTTGCCGAGAGGCTTCGACGATGGCTGTGAAC
>JADGOB010000323.1 GCA_017883185.1 Acidobacteriota bacterium | reverse complement strand
GGCTACGACCCGCTGTTCACCTGGTGGGTCACCTTGCCTTTCAAGAAGGCTGACGCGGCCCTGCAGGCGTATGCGACGCTGCTCCGCGAGAAGGTTGTCGCCGCCGACCTCTCCCCCTCGCCGTCGTCCGCGCAGGTGCCCGCGCAGGCGCCCTTGCCGATCGCCCCTGCGCCGGCGCCAAAATTCGGGTCGGTGCCCGATCTGCAGGAACTCATGGCCCTCTCGCAGGACGAGATGACTGATATCGTCATCCGGTTCCGCGGCCCGGCAGGACGCGGCGGGCGCGGCGGCGACACGCCGCAGGGCAGCCAGCCGGCCGGCGCGCGTGGTGCCGGAGCCGGGACAGGTAGAGGCCTGCCGACAGCCATCCGGGTGGAGCCCAACGTCGGCCGGGAAGGCCGGCAAGGCGCCGGGACGGCGCCAACCCAGACGAGTGCGACGCGCGACCGAAAGTTCTATGAGGGTTGGCTGAAGGCGCTCAAGACGCTCGGCTTCGAGAAACTGTCGCGCAACGCCCAGGTGGACTACCTGTTCATCAGGAAGACCGCCGAGCAGCAAATCGCCCGCGCAGGCATGACGCTGCCGGCGAACCCGCCGCGCAAGACCGACGCCTCTGGCATCACCGGCGGCGCGAGGGGACGCCAGGGCCTCATCTTCGATCTTCAGGACGAGCTGATTCCCTACACGCCCGAAGAACTGATCGCGCTCGCCCAGACGGAATTCGCCTGGTGCGAAGCGGAGATGAAGAAGGCGTCGCGCCAGCTGGGCCTCGGCGACGACTGGAAGCGCGCGCTCGAGAAGATGAAGGAGATCCACCCGCCGCCTGGCGGCCAGGCTGCTGTCATCCGCGACCTGATGTTCGAGGCCGTGGACTACCTGCGGGCGAACGACCTGCTGACCGTGCCCGCCGTCGCCGCCGAATCGCTGCACATGATCATGATGACGCCCGAGCGTCAGCTGGTGAACCCGTTCTTCACCGGCGGCAGCGAGATCAGCGTGTCATATCCCACCGACACGATGGAGTACGACACGAGGCTGCAGAGCATGCGCGGCAACAACACGCCGTTCTCGCATGCGACCGCGTTCCACGAGATGATCCCGGGCCACAACCTGGTCTTCTACACCGGAGCCCGTTACCGGGGCTATCGTCCGAGCCTGGGCGGGAACAGCCCGTTCTACAGCGAAGGGTGGCCGCTGTACTGGGAACTCACGATGTACGACCTCGGCTTCCACGACACGCCGGAGAAGAAGATCGGTGCGCTGTTCTGGCGCATGCACCGATGCGCGCGCATCATCTTCTCACTCCAGTTCCACATGGGCGCCTGGTCACCGCAGGAGTGCGTGGACTTCCTGGTGGACCGTGTCGGCTTCGAGCGCGAGAACGCCATCGGGGAGGTTCGACGGTCGTTCCAGGGCGGATACGGCCCGCTCTACCAGGCCGCCTACCTGCTGGGCGGCCTCCAGCTTCGCGCGCTGCGCAAGGAGATCGTGGACACCCGCCAGATGGGCCAGAAGCCGTTCCACGACGAGATCCTGCGGCAAGGCAGCATGCCAATCACGCTGCTGCGCCTGGTCCTGAATCGCCAGAAGCTCACGCGCGACATGCCGGTGGACTGGCGGTTCTACGACAACGGGAACAAGTAGGCCGCGGGTGGCGGCGAGAGAAAGGGCCGCGCGCACGGCATCCGCAGGCGTGTTGAGGAAGAGATCGAGCAGGCGATAGGTCGCACCAGGGGCCTCACTGGTCGGCGATAGTTCCTGGCGGTGATGTTCCTCCGCCACAATGGCCGAGAGCTCCTCGGCATAAGGGGAGAGTCATCGTCGCGGAACGGGTAGAACTCCCCTTCCGATCCGAACCGTCCCCGCGTGTCCTGCACGACAACGACGTACCCGCGCGCCGCCAACTTGCGCGCCTCCGCCGCATCGTTCCTGCGGTCGTACGGAGTGCGTGTGACCAGCGTCGGCAGGCGGTCGGCGTCGGCCGGACGGTAGACGGTGGCGGCCAGGTGCACGCCGTCCCGCATCTTGACCATCACGCTGTCATCGACGGCGAGCGCCCGCTGTAGACCCTCGCCGGCGGCGCCAAGGACCACGGCGGCCAGCCCGGCACACGCGATGCCAACCAACGCTCTCACGCGGACCGCGGTCGGCCGTGACGACGTCGGGGCGCGCCTCCTGTTCGTGGTCATCGGTTACCTCGGCCAGGCGCTTTCGTAGCGGTCGATGATGCGATCCATCGTGGCGTTCCTCGCCTCGTCCACCGTCCTCCGCGCGGGATCCGCATCGAACCAGGCGACGGACTGTCGGATACCGATGGCGAACGGCACGGTGGCCCTGAAACCTGGAACGAGGCGTTTGATCTTCGAGTTGTCGAACACCGCGCTGCACGCCTTGTCGCCCAGCAGGCCAGCGCCGATCTCGGGCGCGCAAGCGTTGATGAAGTCGGACGGAATGTGGACCAGGCGTGGCGTCACGCCTGCCGCCGCGCCGATCGCGCCGTAGATCTGGTCCCAGGTGAGCACTTCGTCCGACGTGATGTGGAACGGCTGCCCTATCGCCTGGATGCTGCCGAACAGGCCGACGAAGCCCTTCGCGAAGTCGCTGTTGTGCGTCATCGTCCACAGCGACTGGCCGTCGCCGTGCACGATGATCGGCCGCCCGTTCCGCATCCGGTCGATCACCGTGTAGCCCAGGCCGGCGATGGCGCACGGGATCCACGTCTCGCCGTACGTGAAGGATGGACGCACGATGGTCACGGGGAACGCCTCGTCCCGGTAGGCCGCGGTGAGCCGCTCCTCGCACGCGATCTTCTGGCGCGAGTATGCCCAGTACGGGTTGCGGAGCGGCGTCGATTCAGTGATCAGGTAGTGGACCGGCGGCTTCTGGTAGGCCGACGCCGAGCTGATGAACACGTATTGCGCCGTCCGGCCACGGAACAGCGCGAGGTCACGCTCCACGTCGTCCGGCGTATAGGCAACCCAGTCCACCACCACGTCGTACAACGCGTTGCCAAGGGCGTGCTCCATCGACGGACGGTCGTTCACGTCCACCTGGACGATGGTGGCGCCAGCCGGCGGCGGGAGCGCGCTGCGGCCGCGCGTGAGCACAGTCAGGTCCATTCCGCGCTCGATTGCCAGCCGCGCGCTGGCCGACGAGATGTTGCCCGTTCCGCCGACAAAGAGCACCTTCATCGCTCCCATGTGTCCTCCCGTCTCGTGCACATCAGATTCCCTTCCGCCAGGCGGGGTCGTCCCGCCTCAGGAGCTGAATCGTCAGCAAGCCGTCAGCGTTCAGCGGCTGCGAGCAGGCCCAGCGCACGGGCCGCCGCACG
>JADGOB010000322.1 GCA_017883185.1 Acidobacteriota bacterium | reverse complement strand
GACGACATCGTGGGCTACATCTCCCTCGGCAAGGGCATCACCATCCACCGCGGCGACTGCAAGAACGCCCGCGCCCTCATGAAGAACCCCGAGCGCTTCACCAAGGTGGACTGGCAGGGGCTCGGGGGCATGGCCTTCAGGGTCGAGCTCATGGTCGAGGCGCTCGACCGCAACCACCTGCTCGAGGACCTCGCGCGCACGCTCTCGGATTCAGGCGTCAACATCGTCGGCGGCAGCGTGCAGACCCTGCCCGACGGCGTCGTGCGCGACCGCTTCACGCTCGAGGTGGGCGACGTGCGCCAGCTCGACAACATCCTCGCCAACATCCGCAGCATCCACACGGTCTACGACGCCTACCGCGTCGTCAGCAGCTGACCCCCGCGGCGCTGCGCAGGGGCAGGGGGCGCTCGGGGGGCGCTCGCTTCGCTCGCTCCGTTCGGCAAGCAGCCCGGCATTCGCACGGGGTGACAAAGCCACCCCTACCTCACACCGGCCGCCTCACGAGCCCCCTTCGCATCCCCCTGCCCCTGCTCCGCTCGAGCCTGGTCGCGCCGCAGCCGGAATCTCGACTCTCAGCCCTCACGCTCGTGGGCTGCCAGCGATGCTCGGCCCCTCACGAATTGTCGTTGCGTCCCAGCATGATCGGCAGTCATGTTCAACGGCGCAGGTGTTGCGCTACAAACCTGAAGTTAGGCCCGTCGCGGTGATCCGTCCGACCCGAGCGCCAGACTGCAACTATGCCGGAGACCTCCGGACCCACCAGGGAACGTAACCCCGACGGGGTATTGACCAAATGACGTCTGGACGTCAAGATGGCCTTGTGGAATCACCGCAGAACAGGAAACAACCGGGCGAAGTTCGCGATGCGATCATCGAAACAATGAGTCTGCAGGCAAATCCGATGAGTTCCAGGGAGATAGCTGATGCGGTGACCGCACTCATCGGCGAGACCTCTCAGTCGTCGGTGCGATCGTACATCCAGATCAACACACCGGCGACGTTCGAGCGGGAATCGCGTGGGCTGTATCGCCTTCGTGACGAACTCAGATTGCCGTTCGATGAAGTGGACACGGTAGATGCACCGCCTGTGCGGCTCTGCGGTGGCGACTTCGAAACGGTCCAGGTTGGACGCGCTGCGCTGGTTGGCGCCAACTGCCTTGATTGGCTTGCGGCCCGCCCACCGAACTCGATTCACGCGGTTGTGACGGATCCGCCCTACGGCCTGCACGAGTACTCAGTCGAACAACAGGCGAAACTCAGGGCAGGAAGGGGAGGGGTCTGGCGGATACCACCGTCGTTCGACGGCCACACGCGTGCGCCGCTACCGCGGTTCACGACGTTGACCACCGCTCAATTGGAGGAACTGGACCACTTCTTCTTCGACTGGGCTCGAGCCTTGCTCCCGGTTCTCGTGCCCGGCGCGAACGTGGTCGTTGCCTCGAACCCGCTTCTGTCATACATCGTTGCTGCATCGCTCGCCCGCGCTGGACTAGAGCGCCGGGGCGAGGTCATTCGCCTCGTGATGACGATGCGCGGAGGCGATCGGCCGAAGGACGCTCACGAGGAGTTCAGCGGCGTCAGCGTGATGCCGCGGTCGATGTGGGAGCCATGGCTGCTGTTTCGCAAACCGATTGTCGGTCGGGTCCAGGACAACTTGCGTCGCTGGAAGACGGGTGGGTTCCGGCGGCCGAGTGAAGATCGGCCTTTCGGCGACGTGATCAAGTCGGCACCTACGCACAAGCGCGAGCGCGCTATCGCACCTCACCCGAGTCTCAAGCCGCAGGCCTTCATGAGAGAGGTTGTGCGCGCCGTACTACCGCTCGGTGAAGGCATCGTTCTCGACCCGTTCGCCGGCGCTGGATCAACACTCGCGGCAGCCGAGGCGTTGGGGTACCAGAGTATCGGCATAGAGCACGACCCGCGCTACGTGACTCTGGCGCAGTCTGCGATTCGAGAGCTTGCAGCGCTCGATGTGCGCAGCGCGGAGCCGATCGATCATTCCTAGCGGTAGACCCAGCCTTCACGAAGCTTGCGGATGCCTTGGCGATGAAGTGTCGCGGTTCGCGTGCCCAGCTCGCCACGCGGATTGCGTCGGAAGTCGTCGGGCACAACGTGGGCCAGGTAGATCTCGATGAACTCCATCGGCGCTCGGTCGGCGGCAGGTTGCGTCTCGTTGTCGACTGCGTAGACGAACACGCACATCCATTGCTCGCGTGCTCCATGAGTGTCGACTGCGCCGCCGCGCTTGCGTGTGGTCTTCACCTCTACGCCATCGCCGCCGGCCTGGACGGAGTCGTTGGCGTACTTGCCCGCCACGATGAGGTCGGGATGCCCGTTGAAGTATCCGTTCACCGTGAGCGCGCGCGAGTGCTTCGCGAGACTGGCGGTCAGCATGTCCGAGAGGATTCCGGACATCGCAGCGGGGCGAAGCATGTCGTCGAATCGCCCAAGGCCGCGACCGGCGAGGGCGCTGTTCACATCGTAGAAGAAATCGTAGACGTCCTGCAGAGCAAGCTGGAAGTCCTGAAGGCGGAGTTCGTGCGGCAACACAAGGTCGCGATTGAACCGCGCTGGATCAACTTCGGTGCGAGGTACCGTCACCTTGCTCCCCCTTGCCCGAGGATCGCTGTGCTCAGCGTCGCCAGCAGCTTACTGCGCGGGAAGCCAATGCGACAACCCCCGGACTCCGACTACGCTCCGGGAATTGGGCCTGGCAAATACTCGGCAAACTGGATAGGCGCCGGATGCAGCTGCCGACTCTCGCGTAAGACTGTACCACTGAGATAGGAACGCGGGCATATCCAGACTGCGTATGGGCGGAATCGACGACAGCTGTGGCACGCCAATCGGTTGCCCAAGGCGCTGGCACGACCACCTATGATGTGCCTGCTGGGATTTCGAGCCTGATCCACACTTCATCCAGCGCCGGGCAACGCGTTGGGATCCAAGGCGCTGGCAACTGCGAGAGCCCTGCCCTGCGGCGCGTCTTGGTGCGCGCAGGCTCGGCCTTGCTCGAGGTCAGGGGATCCATCGGCCCGGAAGGCCGGCGCGGCAGGGCGGCGTCGCAGGCGCTCCGCCCCGGCTGCGCGCACAGGGACAGGCCGCAGAAGGTCAGACGGCGGCGATTGGTGCGCCCAGCGCTTTCGACGCCCGAGCGGAGCAGGGGCAGGGGATGCGAGGGAGGCTCGTGAGGCGGCCGGCGCGAGGTAGGGGTGGCTCTGTCACCCCGTGCGAGCGCCGGCCTGCTTGCCGAACGGAGCGAGCGTAGCGAGCGCCCTCCCGAGCGCCCCCTGCCCCTGCGCAGCGGCGAGGGCCATCTTCGGACGGCGGCGCCGG
>JADGOB010000321.1 GCA_017883185.1 Acidobacteriota bacterium | reverse complement strand
GAGCAGTGGCCTGTCAAGGCCGAGCTCGTGCGCCTTCGCGGCGACGGACTCCTCGGAGGCCTGGTCGCCCATGATGTTGCGGGCGATGTTGCCGCTCGTGGTGAACAGCAGAACGAACGTAAGGCACGCGACGACGACGAGGGCGACGACGCCCGACGCGAGCCGCTTGCCGATGAACGTCAGCATGCGTGCTCCTTTGCACTGGTTGATCGCACCCGGCCGGTACGGGGCAGGGACCCGTACCGGCGAGGGTGCATGCGGTCAGGCAACCGGCTCGTAGTTGTAGATGGACGGCACGGCCATCTGGACCTGCTCGGTGACCTTGAGCTTCTTGGCGTTGTAGAAGTACAGCTGGTTCGCGCGGTAGAAGGGGGCGAACCAGGCGTTCTCGGTCACGTACTGGTTGACCGCCTTGCCCTTCTCGCCCACCTGGTCGCCCGCGCCGCGAGTCGCCTCCAGCAGTGGGGCGATGACGTCATTGGTCGACTGGAACGGGTTGTACAGGGTCTTCGGGACGATCAGCTGGTTGCAGGCGACCCACGTCGGGCCCTGGAACAGGTTGAACCTCGCCATCGCGTACGTGCCCTTGCCGATCGTGCCCTGGTAGTCGGCCGCAGGCACCGCTGTGATCGCGACGCGAATGCCCACATCGCCCAGCATCTGCTTGATGTAGTTGCTGGTGATGTCGTCGCCCGGAGTCATCGGGATCGTGATGTCGAAGCCGTTGGCGTACCCGGCGGCGGCGAGCAGCGACTTCGCCTTGGCCTGGTCGAACGTGTAGAGCTTGTCGAGGCCCTCCACGGACGAGCCCGACGCCGGCCCGAAGACCTGGGAGGTGACGGTGGCCTGGCCGCCGGCGACGTTCTTCACCAGTGACTCGCGGTCGATGGCGTAGTTGATGGCCTGGCGGACCCGCACGTCAGCGAGCGCCGGGCAGACCTTGCCCCCGCGGTCGAACAGCAACAGACCGTTCCAGTCCACCGGCCACTGAAGCAGCGTGAGGCCAGCAGCCTCAGCCTGGCTGCGGGTGTTCGGGTCGAGCAGTGTGGCATCGATCTGGTTGGTGACGATCGCGTTGACGCGGGCGGTGACGTCAATGAGCAGCTTGAGGGTGATCTTGTCCCACTTCTGCAGGCTCGTGTTCCAGTAGCCCTCACGCTTGGTGAACACGTACTGCGAGCCCTTGACCGACTCGGCCTTGACCATCGTGTACGGGCCCGAGCCGACCGGCGTAGTCGCGATGTCGGTGCCGGTGATCGCCTTGGGCGAGCCCATGAGACCGGCGGCCTGGCTGAGGTAGTACTCGAACGCCGGGTCTGCCTTGGCGAGCTTGATGGTGATGGTGCTCGCGTCACCGACTTCTGCCGACGCGAAGTTCTCGAGCATGGCGACCTGTTTGCCGTTGGCCTTCTTGAAGTTCTCGAGGTTGGCCTTGACGACGGATGCGTCGAACTTCTCGCCGTCGGAGAACGTGACGTCGGTCCGCAGCTTCAGCTGGAGGGTGGTCTTGGCATCGTCCGTGTACTTCCACTCTGTAGCGAGCATCGGCTTGAGCGTGCCATCGGGCTGGCGCAGGAGCAGCGAGTCGTACGCGAGCTGGTAGGGCTGCAGCAGGTGCCCCACGTGGGTCTGTGCGGGGTGCCACGACGAAGGCTCCGCGAGGATTCCGATGACGAGCTCCTTGGGGCCACCCGCGCTTGACGTGGTGTCCTCTGCGCTGCACGCGCTCAGCCCGGCCACTGCCGCGATGCCGACAGCCGCGCCCTTGAGGACCGATCGACGACTCAACATGCTCTGCTCCGTATCTGCCTGACTGATGGGTTACCCCAAACCGTACGAGCCCATAACGTTTCAGATACCTGCGTGCCGTTGGTTGGCCATTGCCAATTGCGCGGACAAGATGATTTGTGCTAGCAACGCGGCGCAGGGACAGCCTGGGGGCTGAGGGGCAATACTGAGCATGTGACAAGACCCGTATCGATGCGGGATGTCGCGAGTCGGGCAGGGGTTGCGGTCTCGACGGTGTCGCGTGCCTTCGCCGAACCGGACCGCATCAATGCCGAGACTCGGGCGCTCGTGATGCTGGCGGCCGAAGAGTTGGGGTATCAGACGAAGCCGGCCACGCCGCGCCGGTCGAACCGGCGCAAACTCGTGGCTCTGCTCGTGCCCGACATCACGAACCCCTTTTACTTCGACATCATTCGTGGGTCGAGGGAGCGCTTGCTCGACTCGGGGTACATGCAGGTGTCGGTCAACACGGAGGGGTCGGGCGAAGAGGAGCGGGTGGCTCTGGAGTCCTTGGCCGGGGTGGTGCAGGGGGCGATCCTCACAACGAGCCGACTCGCGGATGAGGAGGTTCGGGCTTTCGCGCGCGAGATGCCTCTGGTCACGCTGAATGGCTCCATCAAGGGGATCCCCGACATCAGCATCGACACCGCCAGTGTCGTCGGTGAAGCCGTCGAGCATCTCGCCTCACTGGGCCACCGACGGATCTGCTACGTGTCCGGACCGACGCAGTCAGTGGTCAACCGTCGTCGCTGGAACAGCTTCCAAGACTCGGCCGAGGCGCTGGGGCTAGAAGCAACCCGGATCGGTCCGTTCTCACCGCGGCAGGGCTCGGGCGCCGTGTCCGCCGACGAGATGCTGGCGAGCGGCGCCACCGCCACGGTGGCATTCAACGACATCCTCGCCATCGAGATGCTCCAGCGATTCGCCGAGCTCGGGGTCCGTGTCCCCGACGATGTGAGCATCGTGGGCTGCGACGACATTGTCGGTTCGGCCTTCTGCTACCCGCCGCTCACGACAATCAGCGCCCCCGCGCTGCGGGTAGGGCGTGAGCTCACGTCGCTGCTCCTCGCAGCCATCGACGGCACGGACGACGAGCTGGCCACAGATCTCGAGATGCCCGTCCACCTGAAGATCCGCAGCTCGACGGGCCCAGCCCCGCGATCCTTCTGAGGCTCATCGTCCCCGCCGAGCTGACGCGTCTCTGTCTGCCGCTGCTGCGCGCGTCACGGGGGACCGTGGTGTTCATCGGGTCGGGCGCGTCCACCCGACCCGTACCGGGCAGCGCCGGCTATCCCGCGACCGCACACGCGCTCAAGGCGTACGCGGACGTGCTGCGGCCCAGTCCTCGTTGAGGCGCTGGAACAGCACGTGGTCCTGCCAGCGTCCGGCGATCGAGAGGTAGCGCGGCGCGTACCCGTACTGCTCGAAGCCGTTGCGCAGGAGTACGGCCTGGGAGCGGACGTTCTCCGGGATCGTGCCGGCCTCGAGCCGGTGGAGCCCTTCCTCGCGGAAGCCAACAGTGACCATCTCCGCCACCGATGCGGTCGCGAGGCCGCGACCACC
>JADGOB010000320.1 GCA_017883185.1 Acidobacteriota bacterium | reverse complement strand
CCCGCAAGGGCCAGGACCGCAGCGGGAAGATCCAGTTGTCTGGCTGGTCCCAGGGACAGTCTCGGACACACCGCGGTAACCTCTCGCCCAGGCTGCTTCACAACACGGCAGCGTCCGGCTGTTTCACGCCCGATTGAGGGAGGGCCGATGACCGCGCTGATCCAGGACCTCCGCTCCGCGTCGAGGACGCTGCTCCACAGCCCTGCCTTCAGCGTGTCCGTGATGCTCATCCTGACGCTCGGCATCGGCGCGAGCGCCGCGATCTTCAACCTCGTAGACGCCTACTTCCTTCGGCCCCCGCCTGGCGTGAGCGACCCCGACAGGTTGGTGGATGTTCGCGGCACCCGAGGGGAGAAACTCGTCGGAGAGATGACCTATCCGGACTACGCGGATCTGCGGGACCTCAACCACGTGTTGTCCGGGCTGATGGCCTACCGCACCAGCGTGCTCGACGTCGGTCGCGGACGCGAGACGCGTCGGGTGCAGGCTGCTCTGGTGTCGAGCGACTACTTCGCTGTCCTCGGCGCCGGCGCAGTCCGTGGCCGCACCTTTCTCCCGGAAGAAGAGCGACACGTCCAGGGGGATCCCCCCGCCGTGATCAGTCACGTCTTGTGGCAAGGGTTCTTCGGGGCCGATCCCGTTCTCGTGGGAAAGACGGTGACCCTGAACGGACGAGGCTTCACCGTTGTCGGCGTCGCGTCTCCTGGCTTTCGGGGGCACACGACGTCGGAGGCGTACGACATCTGGGTGCCGCTGGCGATGAACCGGGTCTGGGCGAGTCTGCTCTACGGCGTGCGTCCCGTGGACCCGGCAGTGCTCTCCGGCGTGTCCCTGCTGCTGATCGCGTCGACGCTCGTGGCCAGCTATCTGCCTGCCAGGCAGGCGACGAAGGTGGACCCGGTGACGGTGATGCGGGCGGAATGACTGACATGACCTCAGCCCGGAGGGGCCGCTTCTTGTCGTGGCGACCGGTAGCGGGTTGAACGCCTTCCGCGTCACCGAGTCCAAGTGAACTGGTGATCTCGGCCGGAGTCGTGTTCCGGTTCGGCTCCGGGCCACAATTGAAGCCTCACCCAGCGATGTATCGTTCCACCACCATCCCGTCCACCACCATCCCGTGCACCAGAATGTATATTTACGGTATAGTATTCATACCAGCATGGACTTTGAATTCGACGAACGAAAGAGCCAACTCAATAAGACGAAACACGGCATCGACTTCATTGAGGCTCAAGCCCTTTGGGATGATCCCGATCTGCTAGAGATTCCGCTCGAGCTCGACGATGAGCCCCGGACGCTCGTCGTGGGGCGAATCGGCGGGAAGCACTGGTCGGCGATCATCACATGCCGGCAGGTGCGCATTCGCATCATCTCTGTCCGGCGATCGCGAGGTCAGGAGAGAGCGTTGTATGAAAGCTAAAGCACTGGACAAACTGTTTGACGCCGGGGGCGACATTTCCGAGTTTCTCGACGTATCCTGCGCGAAGAGGACCAACCAGACGCCCAAGCGCGTGAATGTCGACTTCCCGACGTGGATGATCCACAGCCTGGACAAAGAGGCCGGCCGGCTGGGTGTGACCCGCCAGTCCATCATCAAGGTCTGGATCTCCGAACGCTTGGGCCGCAGACCCGCTTGACATGGACGTTGACGGTCGAACCATGCGCTTCTGTCGACGCGCGTGGTGCAGCACCCGAGCGGGTTGCGGCACTGTCCTGATTCTCGGGAGATCTTCTCTGAGAACTCGCCGAGAAGCGTGGCGTGGGTGTCGCCGATGCTCGTCTACCTGGACACAGCTGTTTTGCGCTGGCTGGGCCGTTCGTGACGAGCGTAGCGGTCGGCCTTTGACGTGGGGGTCCAGCGGAAAGCGACGGGTGGCGGCCGGGAGGGCGCTGTCGCGGCCGATCCCCCGGGTTCGTTCGATGCTATCCTCGGCGCGTCACCCTGACTCGGAGGTGTGTGATGCACCGGACAGGATCTCTGGCCCTCCTGGCGGCCTTCGTCCTCCTCGTTCCCTCTCTTCTCGACGACGCGACCTCGATGACCGCAGCCACTCGGGCCGCCGCACTGTCCGACCAGGCCGCCGGCGCCGTGCGCTTCGGCCGGGTGACGACGGCGTCCGAGGTGCGGTCGTGGGGCAACTACGTGGTCAAGTCGGAATTCCTGCCCGGCGACCGCGTGTGGGTCTACGCCGAGACGTTCGGCACGGTCCGCACGGGGCGCGTGGACATGACCTTCCGCTTCCAGGCGTCGGCCGGCGACGGCAAGAGCGTCTACGATTCGACCGCCGAGTTCAACGAGCCCACGCGGTCGGCCAACTGGGGCGCGTGGCGGGAGTTCGCGCTGCCGGCGCGCGCCGCGCCCGGTCCTTACACGCTCCGCGTAGACGTCCTCAATCGCCTGACCGGCGAGCGGGGCACGAAGGTCGTGGAGTTTGCCGTCGTGTCCGCCGCGCGGACGCTGCCGGTTGCCGCGCCGCCATCCGCCGGCGGCGAGGCCGATGTCGACACGCCTTCGACCGAGCCGTTGAGCCCGGAAATGCAGGAGGCCTTCGCGCTGCTGCGCCTGCGCCAGCACGAGGCGGCCGTGCGCATGTTCAGGAAAGCGCTCGGCCAGGACAATATCATCGACGGTCAGCCAGCGAAGCACGCGGGCGCCACGGACCTCGGCGTCCTCGCGGCCATCGTCGGAGCGGTAGGGATACGGTTTCGACGTGCTCGACGTCCATTCACGGCCGCCGAACAGACCCGCCATGCCCCAAGCGTTAGCCACACCCGGCAGGGTCTGGTTGCGTTCCGGCGCCGGCGCGCCAGGCGCCGGAGAAACGGATGTCCCAGCCTGCACCGAGTACTCCCACTCGGCCTCGGTCGGCAATCGCTTGCCGGCCCACGTGCAGTAGGCGCGGGCGGCGAACCAGCTGACGCTCACTGCCTTGTCGCCGGCGTCGGATGGGTACTCGGCGCCCTGCCAGCCCGACAGGTAGTCGGCGGCGACGTATCGACGCCGTTCGAGGGAGCCGCGCTGCCCTTGGCTACTTCGGCGTAGTGGTCGGGCATGGCTCTCTTCCCGAACGAAGGAAAGAGTCGATGGACGCGCCAACCACGATCTGGCGGTGCCGCGGGGTCGAATTGCGGGTAGTATTCGCCCACGGAGGGATTCATGCGCTCGACATACCGTTCGTTCGCCGCGACCGCAGTCATCGTCATGTTGCTCGGGCCCTGCGCCGCCGCGGCGCAAAGCCTGAAACCGGTTCAGCTTCCCGCGCCCCGAACCGAAGGTGGCAAGCCGCTGATGGACGTCCTGAAGTCGCGCCAGTCGGCCCGCGTCTTCAGCCCTGACGCGCTTCCGCAACAGGTG
>JADGOB010000319.1 GCA_017883185.1 Acidobacteriota bacterium | reverse complement strand
GCGGAAGTCGTCGGCGAGGTCGTGGCTGACGCGGAAGCGGTAGTCGGGCGTGACGGTGACGTAGCCGGCGTCGTAGAGGCGGTGGATGTCGGCGCGCAGCAGCAGCCCGTTGGGGAGCGCGTGCACGCCGCCGTCCGCGTAGGGGCGCACGTGCGCGGCCTCGAGCGCGGGCAGCGAGTGCTCACCCGAGACGGCGCAGGCGCCGTAGGCACTGGTGATGGCGATGCGGAAGGTGCCCTGACCGAGGCGCGGCTGCACGGTCTGCGGCGCGCCGTAGCGGCGGAGCTCCGCCGCCAGCGGCTCCGCCTCCGACCGCAGTCGCGCCGCGCGCTCGAGGCACTCGGCGAAGATGCGCCGGCCGTCACCGGCCGAGACGTCGATCGTCTTGCCCATCTGGATGCGCGGGTGCCAGTCGGCGTGGTCGACGACCCAGTCGTCCCGGGGGAAGAAGACCGGCTGCGAGATCATGATGCAGCCCACCTCGTAGTCCCGAGAACGGGTGAGGATGGCGCTCCCCGTGCGATGGCGGATCGCCTCGATGCGCGCCGCCATCTCGGCGATGGTGTCGGTGCCGTTCAGGTCGCCGAAGGACTCCCAGGCGAGCCACACGGGCACGCGCTCGTAGCGCGCGAAGAAGCCGTACCCGGCGATGGCCTTGTGGGGCGCGCCGAGACGGAAGAAGAACGGCGCGCCCGGCGGGATCGCCTTGAAGCCGTGCGGCGAGGGCTGCCAGAAGTCGACCTCGTCCGGCGGCTCGGCGCGGTGCAGGAAGTGCGAGAACCAGCCGAAGTCGGTGTTGGCGATGAAGCCGGCCGCGGTATCAGCGGCGCTCACCGTGCCTCACCTGTCGACCTTCCTCGCCAAGGCTCGCCCGACAGACGTGAGATGAGCCGTTCGCTGACGAGGGCACCCGCGGCATCGACATCGTACGCGTCGTCGGCGCGCAGCATTGGAAGTACATCGCTGCGGAACACCGGGGACGCCAGCTTCTCGGCGAGGTTGGCCTCGAACATCGCCCTCGTCACGGCCGCTCCTTCGGAAGCCATATAGTGCCGGAAGCACTCGACGATGCCGGCGGCATCGATATCGAGGACGGCCAGCGCAGCCGCCAGGTCGTAGAGGTCGCGGCCCTTCTTGCGCTGGTAGAGCGCGCGCAACTTGGTCCCAAGGAGTTCTTCGATCTCGTAGCTGGTGACGGGAGCCGACGCGGTGAGCCACAACGTGTCAACGGAGAAGGTGACGGAACGCAGCCCCCGACAAGTGAAGTGCTCGCGGGTGTTGATCTCGATCTTCACGCGCATGCGTTGCACGGGCAGCGTCGTGGTCTCGAAGCGGTAGAGCAGCTTGACGCTGTCGGAGGTCTGCCTCCACGCCGGGTCACCGAGCCAAGGGTCGAGCGCCTCACGGACCGCCTCCAAGGCGGGACCGATCGGCTCGGCTTCGATCTGCACGAAGTCGAGATCCTCTGAGTACCGGCGCGGTGGGTGGAAATGGAGCTTGTGCAACGCCGTGCCGCCCCGGAATGCGAGTGACTGGGCGATCGGCGGGCGAGTGTACATCTCGACGAGCGCGCGAGAGATGATGAGGTCCTGCTCGACCTGCGCGTCCGAGGGCCATGGCACCTGCGTACGCCACGCGGTGATGTGGGCGCGAGGGATCACGCCTCGAGGTCGACGGCCTCGTTGGGCACGATCTTCCAGGGCGCCGCCGGCCGGCGCTCGCCGGCCGGCACGCCGGGAGCCAAGAGGATCGGCCGCACGCGCCGTCCGGCCAGCATTCTCGCCAAAGGGTCAGCGAGCTGCTGACGGTCGATCAGGTCGAGCAGATAGCCCAGTCGTTGGATGTCGGTGGTGGGACGAGCAGCGGAGAGGGCACGCAGCTGGTCGACGTGGAGGCTCTCCGCAAGGTCCGTGAGGACGGTGGCGACGTTGCCGAGACCTCCCGCCGCCGCCACGAAGCGCACCAGATCGAAGGCCGTGGCTTCCGGCGTAGACACGCGCATGTAGCCGGTGTCGGTCTGGACCCGTTCGACAGGAGTCGCCTCAACGTCGTGGCGGACGTGGAAGTCGACGTGCACGCGGCCGGCCTCGGCCGGACGCATCGGCCGGTCGGTGGCCACCTGGAAGCGCAGCGGCTGCTGGTGAGCCGCACCGCGCAGGGCGGCGGCGCTGAGCAGTGCCACGTAGTACGGCCGCCCGACGAAACGCATGAGGTCGTCGATGAACCAGCTCGCCGGCGGGCACCCCGCCGCACGGTGCTCGGGGGTCACAATGACGTTGAATCCCCGGCGAGGAGTCGCGAGGCGGTGACCGGAGCGGAAGCGCCGGAGCGCTTCGGCCACGGCGCGCGCGGAGCCGGCTACGCAGCTCCGCGCCTCGGCGTCGGTGAACGAGTAGCGGCCGGCCGCCTGTAGGCCTTCGATGAAGTGAACTGCATCCGGATAGTCAACCATTGCGTTTGCAGAAACTACATGATTCTGCGGGTTTCTGCAAACGCATCGGCATTGTTATCTCGTGAAACCCACGGTGGCCGCTTTGTACCCCGAGAGCTTCCCTAGGGCCTACACCACAGTACGGGACTCACCTGACCAGAGATAGGTATCGAGCGACTTGACGGAGACCTCACGACCGGCGTCGCGGCAAGCTTCAAGAAGCCGCCAGAAACGGGCACAGAACTGGTAGTAGCCGTTGGCGACGTCGTCACCACTGGGCGGGCAGCCAAAAGGAATCTCAGCCGCGTCCCAGCGTACCAGTCGCATGATGCCCGCCAGCGCGTAGCTGTCGTAGATCGGCACGGCAGGGTTGTGGAAGTGAAGGTACTTCGAAGCGAAGGAGCGCGGCGACTTGCCATCGGTCGTCACCCCGACCAGAAGCTGAGTGAAGCGACCGTGGACGCCGACGATGGTCGCCATGGCCTGCAACGACAGCGGCTCGTCGATCGGATGCAACGGAGCTAGGATCTCGTCCACCTCGGCGCCGTGGCGCTCGAAGTAGTCGGCGATCACGACGATGGCTTGCTGCCCTTTGGGCGGCGTCACCCGCCGTTCAAGTCCCGCGGAGTACGCACGCCCGATCAGTGCCACCTTCGCCGTCGCGCTGCGCCGATCCGTGTGCCCGGGATGGCGACGGCAGAGCTCGCGGAGGACGTCGTCGACACCGCCCCAGTCGCGGTCGAATTCGGCATTCGACCTGGCGAGATCTTCCGCAGTGGGCACGGCAATCACGCACTCAACTCCTCTGACCTGCTAACGATGGCCATCAGGGCATTCAGTCGACGAGTGCCCTGAGCGGAGCGGGTCGGTCGACCCAACCCTCCAAGTACGGGCTCACCTTGACCAGCGTCTTGCGCAGGTACTTGTAGTTGA
>JADGOB010000318.1 GCA_017883185.1 Acidobacteriota bacterium | reverse complement strand
GCGGGGCGCAGACGACCAGGTGGACCAGATGTCGCAAGCCCTCAACCGGCTGCGCGCCATGGTGAGCCTGCCGAAGCATTCCCCGCCAATGCCGCGGCCGCCGACGGGCGGCCTCGGGTGGATGGTGTGATCGGCGGGAGTGGAACCGCGCCGTCCGGGGCCAGTTTACGATAAGACGGTTTCACGGCCCCGATCTTACAGGCACGCCCTCCGCATCCTTGGCCAGTCTGCCAGGAGGGGTCAACGGCCTTTTCCGACTCCGAGCTGATGCCAATCCGGCAGCACTGTGCCTTTGGGTTTGAGAGCGGCGATGAACGAGATAACGAGCAGAAGGCTCACGAAGATCGCGCTGCATCTGCTCACGATCCATAGCGCATCAACCAAGTTGGCCATCAGTTGGGCCGAGTCAATGGACATGGTTTCAAGAGGCACGATTCCCAGGACCTCCTAGATTGGGACCGGGTTTATACCGATCCGGACATCGAGTCAAGACAATTCGACAGGCAATTCGACATTTTGTTCCCGGATCACGCGCCACACGGAGAGAACGGCCCCGCAGCGCCCAGCCGCCCAAGTTCTTGTTTGCGGACGATCCGTTCGGGCCGCGGAACGCTCGCGCTGCCGTGAACCTGGGGACAGTACTTCACGTCGACGCCAGTGTCATCATCACGGAGCCGCAACGGCCAGCACTCTGAAGCTGGCCTTCAGCAGGTCCCGAGCACGGGACGAGGGGCCGACCAGCACGCCGTAGGTCATGGGCTCGACCTGCCAGGCGTTCTTCTGCGCGTCGAACCAGGCGAGGTCCTTCACGGCCACGCTCAGCGGCACTGTCTTCGTCTCGCCCGGCGCCAGCGCCACCTTCGCGAATGCTCGCAGCAGCTTGACCGGCCGCTCGACCTTCGAACCCTCGAAGCCGACGTAGAGTTGCGCGACCTCCTCGCCCGCGCGCGAGCCGGTGTTGGTGACCTCGACGGTCACTTCTACCTTTCCGTCCGGTGCGACGGCCGGTGAGGCAACCTTCAAATTGCGGTAGGAGTACGTCGTGTAGCTCAAGCCGTAGCCGAACGGGTACGTGGGTTCGTAGCCCTTCTTATCGGCGAGCGTGTAGCCGTGATACGGGCCGTACTCGATGGTGTCAGCGTACTCGTCGAAGAACGGGAGTTGTGATTCGTCCTTCGGCGTCGTCAGCGGCATCTTTCCGCTCGGGTTGACGTCGCCGAACAGTACGCGCGCCAGGGCGTGCCCGCCTTCCATGCCGGCGTACCACGCCATCACGATGGCGGGGACCCGGTTCTTCCACTCTTCCATAGTGAAGACGCTGCCGCCGACGAGAGAGACCACGCACCGAGGGTTGGCCTTGACTGCCGCCTCGATCACGCTCAGGTCGCGCGGCTTGAGGGACAACGGGACCCGGTCGCCGCCCGACATCACGAACGGCTCTTTCATAAACGGCAGCTTGATTACGAGGGGGCGCTTCTGGGACGGGCCGTTCGGCCGCAGGCCTTCCTCGTCGGTGACGTACTCGCCGACCTCGTCCCAGCGCGTGCCGGCCACCACGACCACCGCGTCGGCCTCTGTCGCAAGCCGCCCGACCTCGGCCAGGTCGGCGCCGTTTGCGTGAAGGACGGCCGCACCCGCGCCGAGGTAGTCGCGCAGCCCTTTTAGAGGTGAGGTGACGTACCGGGGGGTCACGTTACTGCTCCCGTGGTCGCCGGTGGCGCCGTCGTCGGCCAGGAGGCCCACGACCGCGATCTTCCGGATCTTCGCCTTGTCCAGCGGGAGCATGTCTCCCTCGTTCTTCAGCAGGACCATGCCCTTTTCGGCGACTTCGCGCGAAAGCGCAGCGTGCTCGGGAGCGCCGGCCAAATCGGGCGGGTAGGCCTGCGGGTCCTCGCGGGTCAAATACTCAAGCTTGGTGCGCACGATCCGGCGCACGCTCTCGTCGACTTCGACCTGCGGGACTTGACCGGTCTCGACCAGCTTCTTCAGGTTCTCGCCGTAGACCTTGGCCTGCGGCATTTCGACATCCAGCCCCGCCTGCACGCCGCGCTTTCCGTCGTATACGCCGTAGATCCAGTCGGAGGTCACGAATCCACGGAAGCCCCAGTCTTCGCGCAGGACGGCCGTCAGCAGGTGCCGGTTCTCGCCGCACCACTCCCCGCGCACCTTGTTGTAGGCGCTCATGAAGCTGGCGGCGCCGTGCTCGACCGCCTTGCGGAATTGGGGCAGATAGACCTCGCGCAGCGTTCGCTCGTCGATCTGGACGCTGTTCTTGAACCGCGCGGTCTCCATGCTGTTCAGGGCAAAGTGCTTGGCGCAGGCCATGACGTTATGGCGCTCGACCGCCTCCAGGATGGCTGCGCCCATCTCGCCGGTGAGCCAGGGATCCTCCCCATAGACCTCCTGAGCGCGTCCCATCGACGGGTGGCGGACGATGTTCAGGCACAGTCCGCCCCAGTAGTTGGCTCCCTGCGCGCGGGTCTCCTTGCCGATCGCGTCGCCCACCCTACGCTGCAGCTCGAGGTCCCACGTGGCCGCGCGGGCCATGGCGACGGGGAAGGCGGTCGAGCGGCCGCAGATCACCCCGCGCGGGCCGTCGGTGAAGGCGAGCGGCGGGATCCCGAGTCGCTCGTTTGCACCGGCGTAGACCGGGGCTGCCGTCCCGCGAAAGAGCGCAGATAGGATCGCCGGCGCCATGCCCGAGCCCGACATCTGACCGATCTTCTCCTCCAGCGTCATTTTGGAGACGAGGTCGAGGGCCGCGCGGTCCGCGGTCTCGAACGTCATCGCCTTAGGCCACCTCGCCCTCGCAGCAGTTACGTCCTGTGGCTGGAGCTGACGGTGAACCCAAAAACCCACGACGGCGACCACGAGCAAGAGGATCGCCGCAACGCCCAGCAGGCCGATCTTGAGAATTTTCCAAAGACGCTTCAGCATCACCTAACCTCCAGATCTTCCCAGGCTTCCCGGCCGGTCCACCGGGGGGCGCGGACGTTCACCGCAGCCCTTTGAAAGCGCACCGGCGCGCCTCACCGCGTATGCTAACACCAGTATCCGATCTGTGAGCGTACGTATGTAGTTGGGATAGGGGCGCCCGCAATCGGCGTAGAGCTGAAGACCTGGGATTGGGGGCTGCCCCGTTTCTGTCACCGCCGGTGCAATAATATAGTCCCGACATCGCCGGTTGAAAATCCCCACCCCTGACAGAGCGATAGAGCGGTCCCAATCACTTTGTGGACGAATGACGGCGCATCCGGAAGTTGGCGGGCTTCCGGTACATGTCCTCTCGCAGCCTGCGGCGTTTACAGGTTCCTGCCCACTGGCCAAGAGCGGACTCTCGCAGAATGGACCGCCCCGCGGTCGGCGGCC
>JADGOB010000044.1 GCA_017883185.1 Acidobacteriota bacterium | reverse complement strand
ACCTGGTTTCATCCGTTAGGGCACGATGATAGAACATCTTTGATCGTTGTCTCATAAAGAGATCAATCCGATTTGTTAAGATTCAATTGTCATTTCCGAAATCTGTCTGACGAATAGTCGGCTCAACTCGGTAGCCCGATACGTGAACGGCGGCTGCAGTGTAGGGCCCAGATTGGCTGGATGCAATCCGGTGGGGAAACTTGCTTCAACTGTCCAGCAGGTGGCCGTCCGGGGCGAAGAAGCGTCCGGCGTGTCATGGCGTGTCAGTAGCGCGCGATTTCCTTGATGGCCTGCAGCACGTCTGCGCTCTGCGGGAGAATGACTTCCTCGAGGTCGGGGCAGTAGGCCACCGGCGTGTCGAGCGCAGCCACCCGCCGCACGGGAGCATCGAGGTGCTCGAACAGTTCCCCGGCAATCCGGGCGGCCAGCTCCGCGCCGAAGCCGCACGTCAACTGATCTTCGTGAGCGATGATCACCCGGCTGGTGCGCTTGACGAGCCTGGCGATTCCCTGCCAGTCGTACGGGATGATCGTCCGGAGATCGAACACCGCCGCACTGATTCCGTCCTTCTCGGCCTGCTGCGCGGCCAGCAGTGTTCGCTGGACGAGCGCGCCCCACGTGAGCACCACCACGTCCTCGCCGTCCTTCACCAGCGAGCCCTTGGCGAACGGGATCATGAAGTCCGGGCCCTGGTACTCCCCCTTGTTGTACGTCTGGCGGTAGAGGTGCTTGTGTTCGAGGAACATCACCGGGTCGTCGCACCGGATGGCGGTCCGCAGCAGCCCCGCCGCATCCACCCCGTTCGACGGGTACACGATCTGGATGCCAGGGCAATGCGCAAAGATGCTCTCGCCCGACTGGCTGTGATACGGAGCGCCGCCGCGCAGGTAGCCGCCGATGGGGACGCGGATGACCATCGGGCACGAGAAGTTGTTGCCGGACCGATAGCGGAGCATCGCCATCTCGTCGCGGATCTGCATCATGGCCGGCCAGATGTAGTCGAAGAACTGGATTTCGACGACCGGCTTGATCCCGCGGACCGCCATGCCCACTGCCCGCCCGATGATGTTCGCCTCGGCGAGCGGCGAGTTGAACACGCGGGTGGCTCCGAACGTGCGCTGCAGGCCGTGCGTGACCTTGAACACTCCGCCCTTGCCGGGCACGGCCGACAGCGCGTCTTCACGGGTCGCGTCGGCAACGTCTTGGCCAAATATGACGACCGCCGGATTGCGCGCCATCTCGTCGCGCAGCGTCCGGTTGATGGCGGCGACCATCGTGTCCGGTTTGCCCGACGGCTGCGCGGGCGTGTCGAACGCCGCCGACGTCGGGTCCACGTCCGGCGAGAACACCCAGAGACGCGCGGTGTCTTTCGCCGGCTTGGCCGCGCGAAGCGCCAGATCCGCCGCCTCGTTGATCTCGCGGTCGGCGTTCGCCAGAACCTGCTGGAGGTCCACGTCTGTCGCGAGCCCGTCCTTCAGCAGGAGGCGCCGCAGGATGCCGATCGGATCGCGTGCGGCTTCCGCCTCGCGTTCCGCCGGCGTCTTGTACATCCGCTCATCGTCGGACAACGAGTGGGAATAGGGTCGAATGACGTGGGCGTGAACCAGCGACGGGCCCCGGCGCTCGCGCGCGTAGGAGACCGCCCGGTGGAGGACGCGGGAACTCTCCACGAAGTCGGTCCCGTCTACCGTCAGCACCTGCAGGCTTGGGAATGACGTGACAATCCGGGAGATGTCTCCGCCGGGTGTCTGGACTTCCTTCGGAGTCGAGATGGCGTAGCCGTTGTCCTGCACGAGATAGACGACGGGCAGGCGCTTGCCGCAGGCCGTGTTCAGCGATTCCCAGAACTCGCCTTCCGCGGTCGCTCCCTCCCCAAGCGACACGTAGACGACCTCGTCCGGCTGATGCCGCGACTCGCGGTTCGGGATGTCCACCAGCCGCTGGAACAGCCGTCCCGCCTCCGCACAGCCGACGGCCTGCAAGCACTGCGTGCCGGTGGGGCTGCCCTGCGAGACGATGTTCAGGCGCTTGTGTCCCCAGTGCGACGGCATCTGCCGCCCGCCTGACGCGGGATCGTCCTTGGCGCCCACGGCCTCGAGCAGCATCTCGTAGGGAGTGACGCCCAACGCCAGGCACAGGGCGCGGTCACGGTAGTAGGGGAAGAACCAGTCGTAGCCTGGGCGGAGCGCCAGGGCGGCGGCCACGAGCACCGCTTCGTGCCCTGCGCCGCTGATCTGGAAGAAGATCTGGCTCTGGTTCTTCAGCTGGATTTCCTTGTCGTCCAGTCTCCTCGACAGGATCATCCAGCGATAGGCCCCGAGCAGCGCTTCACGCGTCAGCCGCGCGCCTTCCACACCGCTGACAGTCGTCGATGCATCCATGCGGCGGTCCGTTCCTGCCAGGAACTGCGCTGATTGCGGAGTGTCTTCACCAGCGAAGCTCCGCCTCAAACCGCCAAGGCTCGTGAGGCGGCCTTGCGGACCTTCGCTGTAGCGCGCGGCCGGCCCACCGGCCGCGCCTAAGACAGATTCCAGGGGACCCACAGAAACTTGCTTCAACCGTCACGATCTCAGCCCTGGAAGATGTCTAGTGCACATGCCGATCCCAGTCGTTGCGGCCGCCAGTGTGAACGTCGAACTTGCGGCGAAGGCGGTTCATCCTCCACCTGACGTAGCGGTACTTGACCTCCGCCAGCGGACGAGTCCTCCACACTTTCAGGTAGAGGTATCCGAACACCAGGCCGCCGAGGTGCGCGCTGTTCGCCATGCCGCCCTGGTTTCCCCCCGTCGAGGAGATGAACGCAATCGCGCCCATGATCAGGACGAAGTACTTCGCCGGAATGGGAAACAGCGCCCACATGTAAATCGGGCGGTCCGGGAAGTAGAGCGCGTAGGCGAGCAGCAGACCGTAGATGGCGCCCGATGCACCCACGGTGACCGAGTCCCGCATCGCGCCGCCGAACTCACCCGGAAACAGCGAGAGCAGCATCGTCGTGGCTGCCGCGCCGATCCCGGTGATGAAGTAGTACTTCAGGAAGAACGTCCGGCCCCACAACCGCTCCAGCTCAACGCCGAACATCCACAACGCGAGCATGTTGAACAGGATGTGGAAGACGCCCGCGTGCAGGAACATGTAGGTGACGGGCTGCCAGACGAACCACTGCGAGAACACCGCCTTCGGCTGCAGGCCCAGATAGGCCACGACGCCCGGCACGAGCCACGAGACCACGAAGCATGCGACGTTGGTCCAGATCAGCAGCTTGATGACCGGCGTGATTGGGCCGGGACCGAACTGGTACGCCAGCGTGCGCGGCGAAGAAGATGGATAGCGGGGCATGGACCCTTTCTCAGAATCGTACCACAGTCCCGACGCTGCTCATCGGGCAGGCACTTCCACGCCAGCGACGACCGGGACGGACCCCTACGGCCTGGTCTTCAACGGGAAGACACGCGCCGTAACGGCGCGAAGCGCTTCGTCGAACTCGGCAATCCGCAGGACGCGGGCGGCAAGCGCCAGGGCGCCCATCCCGAGACCGATGCCTGCGCCGACACGGAACAGTTTCACCAGGAGCGAACTGCCTGGCACGACTCCCTCCAGCCAGCGCTCGCCACCCCACGCCACCGCCGCCATGAAGATCGAGGCGACCAGCACCTTCCCGAACGCCAGGCTGACACGCCGCCCATCGATTCCGCCAAGTTTTCGCCGCAGTAGCCACATGAGCATCAAGGCGTTGAACAGCGCGGACGCCGATGTGCCGAGGGCCAGCCCGCGGAACCCGAGCGCGCGGACGAGCATCAGGTTGACGGTGATGTTGAACACCACCGACACGGCACCGACGATGACCGGCGTCCGGCTGTCGCGGAGGGAGTAGAACGTGGGCACCGCCAGCTTCACCGCCGAGTAGCCTATCAGCCCTGGCGCATAGCACATGAGCGCCGCCGAGGTGGCCGCGGTCGCCTCGGGCGTGAACGAGCCGTGCTCGAACAGCAGCGCCACGATCGGCGTGGCCAGGGCTACCAGACCGAGTGTCGCTGGCACGTTCAGCATCAGCATCATCCGAAGGGCGCTGGAGAGGGTGCCCCGCATCCCCTCGCGGTCGTCTTTCGCCGCGTCCCGCGAGAGCGACGGGATCGCGGCCGTGGCGATCGAGAGGCCGAACAGCCCAATCGGCAGGTACATCACCCGGAACGCGTAGTTCAGGTAGGAAACCGCCCCTTCTCCCTGGCTCGTGGCGAGCATCGTGTTGATGAGCACGTTGAGCTGGACCGCCGCCAGTCCCATGGTGCCTGGCCCCATCAGCGTCAGGACCTCTCGTAAGCCGCGGTCGCGGAAATCGACGGTTGGCCGATACCGGAATCCCTCGCGCCTGAGGAACGGCCACTGCACGAGCACCTGTCCGACGCCGCCGACCAGGGTGCCGATCGCCACGGCGAAGATAGGGCGAATCCCATGGCCCCGGAACACGGGGATCAGCAGGGCCATCGTCGCCAGCGTGCCGACGTTGAACATCGCGGGCGACAGTGCGGGGACGAAGAATCTCCCCAGGGAGTTCAACATGCCCATGAAACAAACGGCGACCGCGATCAGGGTCAGGAACGGGAACATCGTCCGGGCGAGCGATCCGGCCAGTTCCAGCTTGCCTGGAACCGCGGAGTAATCTTCGGCGGCGAAGGTCACCAGCGGCCAGGTGAACACCATGCCGAGAACGACGAGGACCGCGGTGACGAGCAGCAGCGCCGTGATGACCAGGTTGCCGAGGCGCCACGCCGCGGCTTTTCCGTCGAGCGTGAGGAGACGCGTGAATGTCGGCACGAAGGCGGAACTCATGGCGCCCTCGGCGAATAGATCACGAAGGAGGTTCGGAATCCGGAATGCCACCGTGTAGGCGTCCATGTCGTGGCTGGCGGCGAACACGTGAGCCATGGCGATGTCGCGCGCCAACCCGAGAATCCGACTGGACATCGTCGCCAGCCCGATCAGGCCGGCCGAACGCGCCAGTCGGACGGCGCCCGCGGGTCGGACCGGGGCGTCGGACGGCCCGTCGCCGGTGACGGCAAGCGGGTCGCGGTTGGTCGTGGCCAGAGGAGTGGGCGCGGGTGGAGACCCGGCCTCGCGAGACGCTTCCATCTGCTGCTCAGGGTAACACAGCGAACCGCGAAGAACGGACACCGCTGAACGCGGTGAACGCGTCGGCGACGGGCTGGAAAAAGGAGGGGGCCCCTCGGCTCAGAAGGGGCCCCTTGGAGGATAGAGGATAGAAGAGAGGCTTTTGGCTCTGCTCACTCTGTTAGACGCAGGAGTCGAAAAAAAGTTCGCTGCTAGTCGGCGAGCCGTTTCCGAACCAGTTCGTTGATGGCCCTGCCGTCCACCGGGGCTCCCGCAAGCCGCGCCATGACCCCTTTCATCACCTTCCCCATATCCCTGGCCGTGGTGGCGCCGGTTTCGGCGATGACCTCCGACACGATGCGGTCGAGGTCGTCGATGGCGACCTCCGGCGGGAGGTACGTCTGGAGGACGGCCAGTTCCGCCATCTCCTTGTCCACGAGGTCCTGCCGTCCCCCTTTGCCGAACTGCTCGATCGACTCCTTGTGCTGCTTGACCAGCGTCGCCACCACCTGGAGTTCCTCGGCCTCGGTCAACGACCTGCGGCGTTCGACTTCGCGGTTCATCAAGGCGGCCTTGAGCATGCGCAGCGGGGAGAGGCGAGCCTGGTCCCGTGCCTTCATGGCGTCGGCCAACGTCTTGTTGAGCTGTTCGATCAAGGGCATGCGATCCTCATTGGGGCGTGATCGCTCTCGTCCGATTGGGCGGGACACGCCGCACCTCGCCCTGAGCGAAATAGTAGAACCGTGCGTGCTGAAAGTCCACACCGGGAGCCAGTTCGAGCATGACCTCCTGCGCCTCACCGTCCGGCCGGGATGTGACCGTGCCCAGCGGCGTCTCGAACCGAGCGTGGCGCTGAGAGCGCTGCTCGATGGTGAACGCACGAAGGTCGCGCGAGAGGACGAAATTCCCGCGGTAGCGGGGCGCGCGAACCACCAGCGTCCGGGGCGACACCCATTCCACCTCGATCGGCTGGTCGGCTCTGACCATGCGGGCGACCGCCTGGTAGCTTCCCGGCTCGCACCCGCCGTCCTGCGAAAACGTCTGGTGGTAGAAGTGGCTGTAGACGCCGCGAATGCCGACAGGGGCCACGAGGAACACGACATCGCCCTCGTTGCACGCCGGGAGGTCGGCATTCACGAGGGTCGCGCCGCGCGAGAGCATCCCGGTCGCCCACGCCCAGTCCGAGCCCTTTACCTGGATCTGCCAGGCTGAGACCGCTAGAACCAGGCCGATGACCGTGGCAGCGACCTGGCGCCAGCGCCCGATGTTGTCGGACACGAGTTTGGCTGCGCCCAGTGAAATCCCGACGGAGCTGAGGTACAAGTAGCGCTGGCCCTCGGTCAGGCTCGAAACGGGCAGCAACGCGCCGGCCGTGGCGACTAGGACGAACAGCCAGGTGCCGTCCGCGACGAGGCGCCGACGCGAGAAAAAGATCAGTCCGGCTGCCGTCAACGCCACGGCCAGCCCGCCGACCCAATAAACGGGGGTCGCCGGATCGAGGAAGAAGGGCGGCGGCGAGGGCGCCACGACCGGAGAGAGGAGATAGAAGCTGGCAAATCCCGCAAACGACAACTTCTCGCGGAGCGGCGCACCGGCACCTGGAATGAGACACACCAGGATGGCTCCCACGAGAAAGAGGACGGCGAGGATGAAGGCGGGGGCTCGTCTGATCCGCCCGGCCGCGGCCAGCAGTCGCTCCCACCCCAGCAGGGAGAGCGCCATCATGGTCCCGACGCCAGCCATCAGCATTACCGCCTTCGGCAACCGGCTCGCACCGCCCGTCGGGTCGAGGCCGCCCACCGCCGAGCGAAGCACCGAGTACCCGGCAATGACCGCCAACATGAGAGCAAGCACGGTGACCACTCGCATCGGCCCCCGGCGCCGCACGAACACTTCATACGCCCCGACCATGATTGGGGCGGCCAGCGCAGCCTCCTTCGACAGCAACGCAAGGGCAAACGTGACGAGGGAGACGGCGACCCAGACCGGGCGATCGCGCGTCGCCAGCAGCAGCGTCGCCAGGACGAACAGCGTGGAGAGGAGATCGAAACGTGCCGAAATCCAGTACACCGCTTCCTGGTTCGAGGTGTGGGCGACGAAGAGGGCGGCCGCCAGCGCGGCCGCCCACGGCACCATCAGGCGGCGCGCGAGTGCGAACACGAGCATCCCGTTGACCGCGTGCAGCAGGACGTTCGTCAGGTGGAACCCGCCCGGGCGCAGGCTCCACAGCGCGGCATCGGAGGCGAAGGACAGAAAACCGAGCGGACGGTAGAAACTGAAGAAATCGAGTGCCGTGAAGAATGCGCTCGGCCGCACGATCCCACCCAGGCGCTTCAAGTGGTAGAGGACGAGCGCGTCGTCTCCCGCGAAGCCGAGGAGCGGGGCGCGCCAGTAGAGGCAGAGCGCGAGGAGCGCGAGCAGGGCCGACCACCAGGCCTGCGACCGGCTCGATCCCGAGCGCGGGTGCGATGCGACCGATCCGGGCTCAGTGTTCATTCGGCGCCTTCGGCAGGTAGATCCAGACGTCCTCGGCCGGGTGACTGTGGAAGCGGTAGTTCGCGAGGATCCGGGTGGTCATCGGCCAACCGAAGTGCACGTGCTCGTAGTATCCGCGACCGCGCACGGACGTGGGATCGACCTGCAAGATCACGCTCGAGAAGAATCGGGCCTCGATCTTCGACTCGAAATCGCGCGCGATGTCAGGCCGCGAGATCATCATCACGCGGAGGGCGAACGGATCGAGCACGAACGGCTGTTGGCCCGCGAGAACAGGCCAGAGGGCGGATTCGGAGAGCACCGGGGACGCGGCTTTCGCGACGAGGTCCACCACCTGCTGGCGAACGGCCAGGCTAGTGCGGCTGGACCGCATCTGCCATAACTGCGACACGCGCACGAAATCCTGCGCCGACATCCAGATGACGACCGCCGCGAGGACGATCGAGACGATCCCTCTCAACTCGCGCCGGGCGCACGCGGCCCACGCGAGCACCGCGAACGAGATGCCCAGCCACTCCACCATCTGATTGGACGGAACCGTCCCCGGCGACGACAGGGTCAACGCTGTCGAGGCGCTGACGCCGGCGAACAACACCACGGGCAGCCACAAAGAGGTGCCCCCGGCAGCTGGGTGCGCCATGGATGACGGCTCGCGCATTCGATCGCGCCACCTGAGCGCTACGGCGCCAGCCAGCGCGAGGCAGGTAAGCCCGAGCAGTGCCGTCAGCAGGTGCGAGTAGCGGGCAAGCACGATGAAATCACCGTCAAACAGGCGGAGGAACATCTGGCCTTCGCTCGTGCCCGCGAACATGCACGCGCGCCAGGAGGGGATGGCGCGCCCTGCGCTTGCCGCCTCGACCACGCCGAGGAATCCCAGCGCGCCCAGAGCCATCCCGGCCGAGAAGCGGAAGGCCGTTCTCGCTTGCCCGGAGAGCACGAGCGCGACCGCCACGCACCCCGGCACCGCGAGGCTCGTGACCTTGGCCGACAGCGCGAGGGTGAACCATGCGACCGCCGTCCACACTTGAGGCCTGGCGCCAGACGGCGTACGCCATAGCGGAATGGCGGCGGATAGCCCCCACAAGTTCAGCCCGGCCGCGAGCACGTCGGCGCGCACCTCGAAGAGCGTTTGCTGGATGAAGTAGGGTGCGAGCGCGCCCGCCGCGGCCAGCCAGACAAGGCGCCGAGGTGCGCCCATGGCCGAGACGACGCGCGCCAGGCCGGTCGCCAGCACGGCGGCGGCAATGGCGCTGGCCGTCGCCCCGGCGGCAAGCGGCGGAACGCCGACGCGCAGGAGGCCGCCGATGATCGTGAAGAACAGCGGGAAATAGCGGGTGCCGCCGTAGCCCATCGGACCCGCGATCTCGCGGTAGAAGACACCCGCCGACAGGTCGCTCCCGAGCGCCAGCCAGATGCCGCTGACATGGCTCAGGTACGCGCCCGACAGGGCCTGCCACGCGTGCGATGCGAATGCGAGGCACGCCAGCGCCGCTGCGGCTGCCGCCAGCGGCACGGGCACCCATCGCGAAAGTGTCGTCTCACCCATGGCTTCGATATGGCGCGGGCCTTCCGGCCTGCGAGCGCGTCTCCTATGTAGCGCGGGCCTTCAGGTCTGCGACCGCCCGATAAATTCGGTAGTAATTTGACGCCACGGCTTTCGGCCTGAACTCGCGTTCCAGCGTGTCGCTGGTGGCGCCACGCGTGCGTCGCGGCTCGGTGAGCGCGGCGATCACCGCATCCGCCAGGGCACCTGGGCTCTCGCGAGGCACCACCTCGACGTCGTCTCCGAACAGCCCGTGAAGTTCGACACCACCGGGATTGTCGCTGGAAATGACCGGCGTGCCGCAGGCCAGCGCCTCGAGCGCCACGGTCGGGCACGCCTCGAGCAGCGACGGCAGCACGAACAGATCGGCGGCACGGTTGTACACCGCCACGGTCGCGTTGTCCACGAGGCCGGCCAACCGGACGTGCCGCTCGACGCCGAGGCGGCGGGCCGTCGCCGCCAACTCCTCGACCAGCGTTCCCGTCCCGCACACCACCAGCGTTGTGTCGGGATGCGCCGCGACGATCGCCGGCATGGCCTCGATCAGGAACCGTTGTCCCGCCAGTGGGTGAAGCCGTTTGACGTTCAGCAGCAGGTGGCGGGCCGTGATCCCCAGCTGCGCCCTTGCCGCCCGCTGACTGTCGCGATCCGCAGCCAGGAATTCGTTGGCAATCGGAGGATAGACGACGTGAAGGCCGGGACGATCGAGGCCAAGTTCGACCGCAAAGTCGAGGAGGCCGCGGCTGTAGAACGTGACGGCGGACGCCGACCGATAGGCGGCCGTGAAGAGGTCGGGGCCGAATCGCCGGGGCCGGTAGTGCCAGATCTCGGTGCCGTAGAGCGTCAGCACGACCGGTTTTCCGGCGCGAACGGCCAGCTTCGCGCAGTACTCGGCGAGCAGCCCGTTGCTGTGCACGTGTACCAGGTCGGCGCTGGCAATGAGCGGGGCCGCGATCCTGCCGATTCGCCAGGCTGCCGCGGCGCTGCCGATCTTCAGCGCGCGCGCCACCCTGCTTTTCGCCCGGTAGGACGGCACGAACGTGACGGGCCCCGGCAGGGCGGGCGCAGCCGCGCCGGTGGGCGCCAGGCGCGGCGGATGCGCGATGAAGACCGGATCGTCGCCGGCCTCGCGCGCCCAGCACCCCAGGTGGAACGGCAGCAGGGCGTTGGCCGCCTGGTCGGGTGGCAGGTGCGGTGTGACGTGACAGATACGCACGAGTGCCTCAGGCGCTCAGGAACCTTGCGCGGAACTCCGCGAACGTCACAGGCGTCGCGCCAAGCTCCGACACGGCAAACGCGAGGAACCGATCCAGACGATCGAGAAACGCCTCGAGCTCGCGTTCGGTCCGATTATAGGGGCTACCCCCGACGATCGCTTCGCTGGAGTGGAAGAGCAGGTTGAGCAGCGGCACCTGGTCGGCCGCCAGCCGACGCGCCAGCTGCTTCATGTCCTCGAGCGATGAATACGACGGTCGCAGCCACAGCATCCGGGCGAGCCCCAGCTTCCTCAGGATGCGCTTGGTCGTGTAGTTCCAGGGTGCCCGCGCATACCGGTACTGGAGCCACGCCGGGTAGCGTCGATGGAGCGCGGCGGACACCGGCAGTTCCAGCAGTTGGCTCGTGCCCGGCCTGCAGGCATCGTCGTACGACAGGAAATACGGCTGGAGCGGGGCCTCGACGAACTCCGGGCCGCCCTTGTGAGTCTCGTAGAACAGCGGGGCGATGCTCGACTCGACCAGGTAGCCGGCGTGCTCGAGCGCCGACACGTGCGAGGTCGAGAACCCGAAGCGGCCGGAGCGATAGGACGTCGGATGGACGCCGACGGCGGCGTCGATCGCGTCGGTCAGCGACGCGAGTTGACGCGCGAAGCGTTCCGGGGGGAGCGCCAGCGCGTAGGTGTGCCGGCTGACGTCGTCGGGCTCGAAGGGCGGCGTCTCCCATGCGTGGTGGTGAGCGCCGATCTCGCAGCCGCCCTGCTCGCGCAGCGCACGGAGTGTCTCGGCAGACCGGGGATCGGACACCACCGGGTGTGTGACCAGGTAGGTCGGCCGGACCTTCCGTCTCGCGAACACCGCGTGCAGCGCGGGCAGCGCGTAGATGCTCTCGAACGTCTGGTTCGCGCGCGACGCCCGGTCCCACTGGTTGTCGCCCTCGGTGTCGATGCCGACGAGGAGATAAGGCATCTACCGGTCCTGGTCGGAATCGCCAAGCGTGAAGTGCCAGTCGTCCGTGTGATCGTAGAAGCCGGACGGCACGGGCACGGCGTTCACCCTGATCGTGAACTCCAGCGTGGACTTCACGGGGAAATATCCCGAGCGGCGAAGGAGCTTGCGGAAGCCGGCGTGCATCGAGAACAGGCGCACCTTGTCCGAGTCCGCGGCGCGCGCTTCGCGATCCACCCAGCGCAGCAGCGTTTCCAGGCCAACCGCGTCGGCGGGATCGACGAGGTAGTCCACCAGGAGGGTGACCCGGCCCCGCGGTTCCTGCAGGTGACGGTAGACGGCATAGCCGCCGATGGTCTCGTCACGCTTGAGCGCCACGATCGAATAGCGCACGTGCGGCGGCTCGACGTATTTCCAGTTGAGGTACGCCGCGTCCCGCCTGACCGCAAGTCCGAACGACGGTCCGACCCGTTCCCAGAGCTTGGTGAAGCGGTCGTCGAAATGGCGGACCGGCTCGACTTGCGCGTGGAGAGGCTTGTTCCTGGAGATGAAGCGGACGTACGGGTAGGTGATCGCCGACACCAGCCGGTTGAGCGACATCGGCCAGTTCGCGCGTCGGATGGCGCGCCGCGTGAGCGGCTTCACGAGGCAGGGGACCGGCCCCACCTCGGGCCACTTCAGCTTCTTGAACAGGCGGTGCGAGGAGGCCGAGAGGCCAAGGCCGAGCGATGCGCCGACGTGCTGATCCCAGGTGCGGAACAGCACCTCGCCGATCCCCTGCCGCTGACGCTCTGGCGCCACCATGACGTCCATGCCCCACGATCCCGCGATGTCCTGGCCCGTCAGCGTGAGCCGCACCGGCATCGTGGCGTACTGGCCGATGATCGTCGGCCCTTCCCTGGCCAGCCAGATTTGCGGCCCGCCCGGAGGGTTGTTCGGGTTCTGGAGGTACTGCCAGTTCCAGCGCAACTGGCTGGCGTTGGCCGCGTCGTGTCCGAACACCCGGCGATACAGGGTGTCGATGGCGCGGCGGTCCTCGAGGCGAAAGCGAACGATGTCGGCCATGATACTACCGGGCCCGGTTCGGTGCCGCGTCGTCGATCCGGAGAACGTATTCCACCGCTCCGACCACCACGTCCTGCGTCAGCCGGCCGTCGCGCAGCCACCTGGCGATCGGGCCGGGTAGCCGGCGAAAGGTGCGCGTCTGGTGCAGGTTCTCGCGGAGAATCTCGAATCCCGCGTCGAGAATCAGCGTCCGCATCCGGTGGATTCTCACCCTTTCGAGCAGGTCGTCGTGCTTCACCGTGCCCTGCCTGGCGGCCTTGATGAACGTGTTCTCGTGCTCCGGTTCCCGCAGCGTCCAGGGCGCGTGGCGCGCGAGCGCGCGGAACGTGGCAAACGCGGCGCGTCGTCCGAGCAGCAGGTGCAGCGGCACGGGCACTTTCAGCCGCGGCAGGTGAGCGCCGGCGAACGACAGGTAGGGCGACGTCGAGAGGTACATGCGGCCGCCCGACTTCAGCACGCGGCGGCACTCGCGCAAATACCGGGCGGCGTCGGCCACGTGCTCGATGACCGCATGAGACAGCACGAGGTCGAACGCCCTGTCGGGAAACGGCAGCCACATGCCGTTGGCGACGGCGAACGACACGTTGCGGACGCCGCGCTCGGCGGCCAGCCTCGTGCCCGCGTCCCTGAACCTCGGCGTCAGGTCGATCGCGGTCAGCGATTCCGCCTCTTCCGCGAACGACACCGGCATGCCCCCGCCGCCGCAGCCCGCGTCGAGAATCCGCCCGGTCATCGACACGCCGGCCTGCTCGAGGTACGCGATGACCTTCGCGCTGCGGTAGTACTCGAACAGCGCGTAGTCGTACTCCGACCGGAACCGGAGGTCGGAATGGCGTTTGATGGCCGAATCGTCGATCTGTCGCAAGGGAAGTCTACTGCTCCAAAAGGGTCATTGTAGCCCACCGGAAGTCTCACGCGGGCGTCGAGGCGCGCGATCCCGATCACTTCCCGTCGGGGTACTTGTCGATCAACGCCGCCCGATCCCGCCCGCCCGGGCTCTCCGCCACATCGAACTCCCGGACGATCTTCCAACCTGGGCAGGCGGCGAGGATGTCCTTGATGACAGGTCCTTCGTAGCCGATCGCAGGGTGCACGTAGGTGAGGAGGTACCGGATGTCACGGCGGGTCGTTCGATCGGCGTAGTTGCCGAAGCCGCGGCCGACGAACCACGGCGTGATCCGGCTCTCCAGGGCCAGGCCGTTCGCCAGCTTGCCTTGAACGACCGTCCCTGGCGGCAGCCACTGGGCCACGGCCAGCATGGCATCGTAGTTCTTGTACGTCCTGATCGCCGCCCAGCGCGAGAACTGCCACAGGTCGGCGCCGAGGAGCACGGCGAGGGCCACGATGCCAGCGGTCGCGCTCCAGCGGACCTGCGAAAGCCGGCTGGGCAGCCGGGGCCAGGTGGCGTAGGCGGTCAGGCCGACGAGGGCAGCGATGGCGGCGGACCAGCGGACGGCCGGTCGAAAGACCCCTGAGTGGATCTCCGCGAGGAACCGAAGGCGGACCGCCGCGCCGGACACCAGGTACAAGCACGCGAAGACGACCGGGGCCGCCGCGAGCGCGCGCAGGACGCTCGCGCGTGCGGCGTTCTCGTCGAGCAAACGGCGGTCGCGGCCGATCGCGAGCGCGGCCAGCGCCACGAGCCCTGGGACCAGGAACACCAGGCGGCGCTCGTTGCCGACGTCGTGCAGGACGAGCTCAGTCACGCCGAGCGCCACCCAGAACAGCAGCACGCGCTCGGCCGGCGCCACCCTGCGCCACCGGAAGAAGAGCCCCAGGCCGCTGCCGACCGCCAGAAGGGTGACGACCCACATCCTCGTGAAGAAATCGTGGATGACCGGGAACCAGGTGGCGCGGTCCACGAGGGCCTTCAGCGTGTAAGCCGGCTTGCGCGTGACCGAGATCTGCCAGTTGTAGAACCGGTAGTCCTGCCAGTGTGGGGCGACGAAGACGACGAGACTCAAGACGCCCGCGACGGCCAGCCCAAGCAGCGTGAACCAGGCGCCGCGCGATGCCTGGCGAACCTGCGGCCTGTCCGCTTGTCCAGCGTCTCCCGGCAGCACGATCGACAGCAGCGCATCGATCGCGAGGGCCGGCAGGAAGAACACCGCGGACGCCTTGGTGAAGTACGCGAGGATGGCGGCAAAGCCCGCGGCCATACCCCACCGGGGCGACTCCGCAGCCCGGCCGTAGCAGTACCACGACGCCACGATCAGCGACACCATCGTCGCTTCCATCAGCGCCGCGCGGTCGTAGGTGACCGACACGAAATTGGTGGCGAGCAACCCCGCGGCGACGAGCCCAGCGAGTCGCCCTCCGATACGAGCGACGCCAAGGCCGAGCAGCAGCACGGCCAGCACACCCATCGTCTGGGACACGACACGCGCCTGCCAGAGGCCGACACCGAACGCCCGGAAGCTGATGTACTCCAGCCCGGTGAGCACCGGCGTGATGTACATCGGGTTCCACTGGTCCCCATCCACCTGCCAGCTGCCGGTCAGCACGCGGTTTCTCGCGTTGTGCACCCAGGCCCCCTCGTCGTGCCAGACCGCGCCGACGGTCGAGTACCAGGGTGGGTCCGCGAGCGGGAAGACCGTGCGAACCGTGGCCGCCAGCAGGACAACAGCCGCCAGGATGATGGCAAACCGCCAGGCCGACATCTCCGGCGTCATCGACGTTGCCGCGACGTGTCCCAGGCCCGCGGATGCACCGCGCAGAGTGACGTCCCCGGTCATGGCAAGTCCCGCCGTTTCCAGATGAAGTACGTCCCGGTGTCGGCTTCCTGCCGGTAGCCGTCGGTCAGCCAGGCGCGAAGCGATGGCTGACGCGCAAACCAGGTGGCCGAGTCCATGCCCTCAACCGGCCAGTCGCGTTGCTGCAGGGCCACGACAGCCGGGCGCCACTTTTTCAGTTCATCCAGAAAGGCGCCGACGCCGTATCCCTGTTTCCCTTCGTTGAAACCCACCAGCAGCGGGCGGCTCCAGAAGAAACGCGAGGCGCTCTGCCGGTCGGCGCGCACGAGCGCGCCTGGCGAGAAGCCGAGCACGAGGACCCGGTCGAGCGGTCCCGTTTCGGCTCTCAGCCTGTCACCCAGCTGGGTAGAGGCCAGCGCGGAGAACTTGTCGGTTGGCCGCTGGCCGCCAAACTTCGACAGGTATTGCTCGCGCGGCGTCTGCCCGCGCAGGTAGTCGAGATCGTAGGTTGTGCTGGCCGCCCACTTGTCGAACTGGTTGACGCGCGCGACGCCAATCGCCAGGAGCACGAAGAGGCCGGCGCGCGACAGCGGGCCGAGCACGCGCCACGCGATGGCGCCGGCGGTTCCTGCTGCCAGCGCCAGGGCGGGCCCGGCCTGGACGAAGTACTGCGGCAGTTCGCGGCTGCCGTTGATGGCGATCGACACGCAGGCGGCGGCCACCCACGCCGGGGCGATGGCCAGCCGGCGCTCGGTGACCGAGGCCACGACCAGCGCGGCGCAGCCGATGCCGCCCACGAACCAGAGCGCGTCCACCTGCGCATGCCGCACTGGGAACGTCACCAGGTAACGCGCAACACCCCAGGCTCCAGCGTAGGTTTCGCCCGAATAGCGCAGGTTGTAGACGAAGGTGGCCTGGAAGAGATCGCCGAGCGCGTTGTGGGACGCGAACCAGGCGGCCACCGCGCTCACCACGAGGATGAAGCCGAGGACGAGCGCCGGAAGCTGCCGCCAGAACACGCGGGCGCCGCGATTCCTCGGATCGAATGACCTGCCCTGCGGTACCCCGACCAGGTACACGAGTAAGCCCGGCAGCAGGTAGATCCCCGCATTGTACTTGTAGACGAACGCGGCGCCGAAGAGCGCACCGGCCAGCACGCTCCACGTAAAGGCCCTCCAGGCCTGGCCCCGCTCGCTGCCGGCCGCCGTGGCGGCAACCGCAGCGAGGAGCGCCGACGTGACGACCAGGGCGATGAACGTCTCCGCCTGGCTGCGAACCCAGAGACCGCCAAGCCGCTGGAACGAGGGATCGCCAAGCAGGAGGAACAGGAGCGCCGCCGCTTCGCCAGCCTCGCGTCGGCCGGTGATGCGCCAGCCGAGCAGGACGAGGAGGCCGGCGACCAGCGCGGCGACCGCGAGGTCGGTGGTCGCCACGACCGACTCGTTCCGCCAGAGACCGAGCATCGCGGCGTAGGTGAAGTGAATCCCCGGCGGTTTCTGATCCCACGCATCGCGGTACGGCACCTCGCCCTTCAGGATCGACTGCCCCACGTAGGCATAGATCCCCTGGTCACCGCCGGCCGGCTGGACCACGGACGGCAGGCGGACGAGCAGCAGCGCGACCGCGAGGATCGCAAACGGCCATCTCATACGGAATAACAGTGGAGCAGGCGCGCCGAATCGGCCACAATGCGAGGAAGTGTACCATAGCGCAGGCACCGTGACCGACCGTTGCGACCTCTCGATCGTCGTCCCCACGTACAACGAGCGCGAACGCCTTGGCGAACTCGTGACCTCGGTGGCGGATGTGTTTTCCGCCCATCGGATCGCGGGCGAAATCGTCGTCGTGGACGACAACTCCCCGGACGGGACCGGGAGGATCGCGGACGAACTGGCGACGCGGTATCCTCTCCAGGTCGTTCACCGTGAGGGAAAGCTCGGGCTTGGCAGCGCGGTCATCGAGGGGTTCGGGCAGGCGCGGGGAGCGATGCTCGGCGTGATGGACGCCGACCTGAGCCACCCGCCATCGGTGCTGCCGGGAATGCTGGCTGCCCTGCGTGCGCTCGACGTGGACGTCGTGGTCGGGAGCCGCTACATTCCAGGCGGAGCGTCGAAGAACTGGCCGTTGATTCGGTTGGCGATGTCGCGGTTCGCGTGCGTGCTGGCCTGGCCGCTGACGCCCGTTCGCGATGCCACGTCCGGCCTGTTTCTCGTCAAGCGCGAAGCGATCGAGGGCGTGAAGATCTCCGCCGCCGGCTTCAAGATCTGCCTCGAGTTGCTCACGCGCAGCCGGATCGCCTCAATCGCCGAAATCCCGTACGTTTTCGCCGATCGCGCCGCTGGACAGAGCAAGATGACGCTGCGCGAGGCCCTTGGCTATTTCGTGCAGTTGCGCGATCTCTACGGGGTGACATTGAAGGGACGCAAGCCGCGCGCCGACTACCGGCGGGTATCCGAAACCGAATTGCAGGAGCTGACTCGCGCCGCGTTCCCGGCGCTGCATCGACTCTGACGTCCTTCGTCCAGGCCGGCTTTCCCATCGGCCAGTGGGGCTCACGTCGTGCGCGGCCCGGCTTTGCCGGCAGCGGTGCCTGCCCGGTGCGGTCGCTCGCCAATCAGCATCTTCGTGACGATCTTCCAGACCAGCGACTGGTTCGTCAGCAGCATCCGGCCGACGTCTGGCAGGCGCCTCGCGATGTAGCTCGGGCGAAGGAAGAAGCGCCGCCGCGCCCGGCTCAGCGCGGCCATCACCACCTGCTCGTTGAGGCCGTTGCCGTCGAGCACGTAGTACGAGTATTCCATCTTCGTCCAATCGTCGGTGGTGAGCAGGCCGTCACGGCGCGACTTCTCGAAGAGCGCGGTCCCCGGGTACGGAACCGCGGGGTAGAAATTGGCGAAATCGGCGTCGAGCTCGATGGCAAAGCGGGTCGTCTGCTCCATCGACTCGAGGGTCTCGCCCGGGTATCCGTAGATGAAGAAGGCGAACGACTTGATGCCCGCCTCGCGAAGGTTGAGGAACGCCAGCTGGATCTTCTGCCGCTCGAGCCGTTTCATCATATCCTTGCGGACCGCGTCAGAGTCTGACTCGATCCCCATCGACAGCATCCAGCAGCCCGATCGCTTCAGCCGCTTCACGAACTCCAGGTCCACCAGGTTGTCGGCGCGCGCGTTCGCGAACCACCGGACATTAAGGTTCCGCGCAATCAACTCGTCGCAGAACGCGCTGAACGTCTTCTCGTTCAACGTGACGGTGTCGCCCCAGAGATAGAAATACTTGATGCCGCGCTCGCGCTTCGCCCGCGCAATCTCGTCCACGAGAACCGACGGCTTGCGCTCGCGGAACTTGTGCCCGTGATGGAACGGGACGACACAGAAGTCGCACGAGTACGGGCAGCCGCGGCTGGTCTCGACCAGGATGTACGGCTGATTGACGAGCGGCAGCCTGTACCGGTCGAGAGGCAGCAGGTCCCACGCCGGGTACGGCATGTCGAGGAAGCCCGCGAACGTGCCCCGCCCCATGTTGGGCAGAATCGCCCCGTTCTTGCGGAGCACAACTCCAGGAATTCCCCCCGCCCCGTCCAGCGACTCGAGCTGCGCGATGGCCAGCACCGCGTCCTCGGGTTCGCCAACGATCATGGCGTCCACGTCAGGCGCGCGCTGCATCGACTCGATCGGCGCCGCCGAGGCGTGCGGGCCAAAACACACGAGGAGCGCGCCGAAGTGCCGCTTCAGCTTCGCCATCTCGCTCGTGTCGAACTCGAGCGTCGGGGTGGTGCTGCAAAAGACGATGAGGCCGGGCCGGAATCCCTCCTGGTCGAGCCGCTCGATCACCGACTCGGTGGACACCCGCTCGGCTGTCTGGTCGATCACCCGGAAGTCGACCTGGCTGGCGCGGAACAGCGAGGCGATCACCACCAGCGAGTAGGGCGGCTTGGTGGTGCCCAGGACCTCATCGCGCTCCTGGCAGCGCCCTTGCCGGGTGAACGCGACGCCGTTGACCAGCGGCGGGTTGATGAGCAGCGTTGTTCGACCAATCATTGGGTATGCTTGTGCCCCGAAACCGACGTGAGCGTCAACGTTCGACGTCCCTCGAGCGCCGCTGCCGCGACGGGCACCGGTTCTGGCGACAGCTCCACCTTGCAGCAGCGCCGGCACACCGGGAACAGCTCCCGCTCGAGCAATCGCTTCCGCAACGCCACGTAGCGTGGATTGTTCCACACCTCTTCGAGCGTGGACACCGCCAGGTCGCCAACCTCGACCCGGATGAACGGGCAGAAGAAGACCTTGCCGCTGAAGCCGACGCGCGCGTTGAGGAACGGGTAGAGGCACCGGCCGCGGAGCGGCGTGCCGGGCGTGTAGTACCCCTCGATCAGCTGCTGATGTACTTTCGGCCGGTAGTCGAAGCGAATCCGCTTCTCACGGCACCTGGTTTCGAGCGTCCCGACCTTGGCCGACACCTGTGCCGGGACGAGGCCAGGGTCGGTCGTGACGAACGTCGCCACCAGGCGCCGGTCGGTCTCGCCGATGATCTTCAGCGTCTGATCCACTTCGTCCGGCGTGGCATACATCAGGTGGTTCAACCCGATCGCGTCCACGCCCAGACCCTCGGCGACGTCCACCATCTGGTCCAGCGCGTCGAGGCTCTCGCGAGTGACCGTGGTGTTGATGCTCACCTTGAGAGGCGCGCCCTTCGCCCGTGCTGCCGCCTGGAGCCGCCGGAGGCCGGTCGCCGTTCTCTCGAACGTGCCCTTCACCCCGCGCGCCGCATCGTGCAACTCGCCGGGACCGTCGATCGACACGCTGATGTGTCGCACGAAACCGGCCAGCGCGAGGTCCGCCAGCGCGTCCGCGCGCGCCTCGGTAATGGCCGTGCCGTTCGTCGTGAGGTACCCGCACGCATACCCCTTCTGCCTGAACAGATCGAGCACCTGCTCGATATCCTTGCGCACGAACACCTCGCCGCCCGTCAGGCTGACGTGCAGCCCCTTCTTCTCGGGGAACGCCTTGCGCAGCGCGTCAACGCTGAGTTCCTGGCGCCACTCACCCTCGAGGTTGAGCAGGTTGCCGACGTAGCAGAACGCGCACTTCAGGTTGCACCGCATCGTCGCTTCGTACACGACGCCGGCCGGGACGCGGTCCGCCAACCCGGTTCGCTCTCGCAGGAAGCGCTCGACGCTCCGGTCGTAGCCGCGGTGCCGCCACCGCGCGTGGATCTGCTGGGCCAGCCGCCAGCGGCGCAGCGGTGCGACGACGAGATCTCGCAGGCGGCCAAGAATCATGTTGAGTGCAAGGAACCCGCTGGCTTGGCTGTGGTTGGCTTCGCCCATTGTACTGCGTCAGCGCTCCTGCTCAAACCCGGGCGTGACGGCGGCATCCTCTTCCACGGCCGCGCTGCCGGGAGCGCCGTTCACCGACACGGCCTTCACGGCTTCGGCTTTTCGGCCACGGGCGGAGCGGAGCGCGGCCACCAGGGTCTTCATTCGCGCCAACTCCTTCACGTGGAAGAAGCCCGTCGCGCCCAGGACCGCGGGATAGACGACCACCACAGTGATCCCCCGGGCCAGGACGCCCACCGCCGCGAGGCGAAAATCCGGAAGAAGCAAGTCGGCCACGGCATAGGCAACCACGCCCGCGACGACGACGCGGACGACCCTGCCGTACTCGTAGCGGATCGGATAGAGCCGCTGCGACAGGACGAAGGCCACGCCGGCGAGCACCGAGTACGAGATCACGTTCGACCACGCGGGGCCGAGGATCCCGTAGCGGGGGATCAGGATGATGTTCGCCAGGATGTTGCTGGCCGCCGCGACGCCAGCGGCCACCGGGTAGTACTCGGTGTGCTTGGTGATGTTCATTCCGATCGACGTCAGCAGATAGGCGCCCTGCAGCGTGACCGCAACGGAGATCCACGGGATCACGACGGCAGCCTCGTGGAACGCCGGCTTGGTCATCAGGCGCACCAGGTCGGTCGCCACCGCCGAGAGGCCGGCCGACATCAGAACCAGGACCGCGAGACCGTAAGTGGTGATCGTCGAAAATGTCCGCTGCGCGTCCTTCTCCTTCATCGTCTGGAAGTAGAACGGCGCCCACGCGTACTCGAACGCGCTGAGGAAGAACTTCAGCGCGAGGCCGAGGCTCGAGCCGACCTGGTAGAGCCCAATCGTCTGTAGGTTCTGCACGCTGCTCCCCGTGAGCAGCCACGCCATGAGGAGCGGGTCGGTGGTCGGCCCCACGATTTGCTGGGCGATGCCGTGCGGCACGCGGGGCAGGCCGAACCGGAGCACTTCGCGGAGCGTCGCCCGCGAGAAGACCGGCCGCACGAGCGGCGCGAACCACCGCAGGAGGACGAGCGCAAACGCCAGCGTGACGAAGAACTCGGACAGCACCAGCCCCATCACGCCGAAGTGCAGCACGAGGACGAGGACGATCCGCATGAGGAGCGTCGTCACGGACCGGGTGAACGTGAGGAGGGCGAACCGCCGCGCCTGGCCGCGGATCCGGAACACGTGGAACGGCAGGAAGAAGAAGCCGCCGACGAACGTGCTCAGGATCATCAACTGCAGCGCGACCGTCTGGCCCTGTAGGCGGAAGAGCCGCGTCGAGTAGAGCGGCGCGGCCACCAGCGCCACCAGCAGGATGGCGCCGTTGGCTGCCAGCAGGAAGAAGAAAATCGTGCTCGCGAGCCGCTGCCGCGCGCGCGCGTCCTCGCACTCGTAGAAGAACCGCATGAACGACGCGTCGACACCCCAGCGGAACACGATCTTCGCGATCAGGCTGGCCGTGAGGAGCACTCCCCAGACGCCGTAGTCGTCCTTGCTCAAGAAGTTGGTAAACAGCGGCAGGAGGAGGAAGCCGACCAGGTGCGTCGCGACATCACCCGTTCCGTAGACGACGAGGTCCAGGAAGAGCGCCTTGACCTTCTGGAACACGTCAGCCTCGCCCGGCCTTGCGCATGCGCAGAAGGTTGAGCAGGCACCACCCGGGAACGGGGACCAGCCGCGTGAGCCAGCGGTGGAGCGGCTCGAGCGACGACGGGTGCGTGCGAATCAGGTGGGTAATCACGGGAAACGTCGGGAAGAGTCCCCGGCGCTCGACGATCTCGAAACCCGCTGCCCGGAACAGCCGGAGGAACTCGGCAATCGGCCGGTCGCCGGGGTGCTTCAACTCGCTCGCCGTCCGGATGAGCTGTCCCTTCAGCAGGAAGTGGACCCTCGACTGCAGGTGGGCAAGATTCGGAATCGAGATGAAGGCTTCACCGCCCGGCGTCAGCACGCGGTAGATCTCGGCGAGGGCGACGGACTGTTCGTCGAAGGCGAGGTGCTCGAGCACGTCGAGGCACAGCACCCGATCGAACGCCCCCGCCTCGAAGGGCAGCGCGAGCAGGCTGCCTCGGCGCACGCGCTCGGACGAGTAGTTCTCGTCGACGCCCTCGATGGCGAGACGCGACGCATACGCCTCGACGAACACGCCTTCCCCGCATCCCGCGTCCAGCACCCGCGTGCCCGGGGCGAGACCGTCGAGGTACGAGCGCACCCGCTCGACCTTGGCGAGATAGGTCGGGTAGTAATCCCAGGTGGGATCGGGCGTGGCGTGGTAGTCGCCACGCGTCGCGTACTCCCCCGAGCGGCGGGGCGGCGCCACGTCTGGCATAGAACGGCCGATTGTACACTGAACGCGGGGAGAGCCTTGAACGGGCAGGGGCGCAGAGGCTGCGCCCCGCGCGCCTACTGTCCGCCGTTGCCGCCAGACTTCTTGATCGGCACCGTCGGTGTGGTGGTCGGAGTCGGCGTCGTCTTCACCGGGTTCGGCAGGCCGTAGGGGTTTGCATTCGGGTTCACGACCGGCGGCTGGATCGGCTCGGGGAGCCCGTAGGGATTCCGGAACGCCGCGGGCGACGGGCCCGTGACCTCGCCCGGCCGCGAAGCCGATGTCGGTGCCGACGCGGTCTGACCTGGCTGCGTCACCCACTGCCCGGGCACCTCGGCCGACGTGTTGACCTGCGTCGGGAGTCCCGGCGGGCCGGAGTTCGAATACGGCGTCGTCGGGAGCGGTGGGGGAGCGGTGGCCATTCCGGGTACGGTCGCACCAGGCGACGGGCGCTGCCCAGCCGCGGAGTAGTCATAGCCCGCCTGTGACGCGGATGACTGGGGAACCGCGTTTGGTGACGGCGTCGTTGGCATTCCCGGAAAACCCATCGGGGTCTGGATCATCATCCCAGGCATCGTCGCCTGGCCTGGGGTCGGCTGCCGGCCGAACGTCGGCTGACCGGTGTCGCGCGACATCCCTGAAGGCGGCATGCCGGGCATGGGCCTGGCCGGTTCCGGCTCGTTCTCGTCTGCCGCGTCGAATGTCCGCAGAACCGCCGACCGGCCGCGGCCAAAGTTGTTCGTGGTGGCCGAGGGAGGCGCCGCCACGATGGCCGGGAGCGTGGGCGCCACGCCGGGCAGCAAGAGAATCCTGTCGTAGCGCGAGCTGGCCGCCACAGGTTCAGCTCGCGGCGCCGCGACGAACCCGGCGGTCCCCCGCAGCAGCGTCTCGAGTGCCTGCGCCTCCGGCACGTCGGTCAACTGCAAGGTCATCGGACCGCCCGCCAGGCGGTCCAGGTTCGTGATGCGAACCTGCCCCAGTCGCGCCCACTCGGCGAGGATCTGCCGGGGCGACGCATCGGTGGCGACGATGGTGACCTGGCCGTTCGAAAACGACACTTTCACCCCGCCGGCCCGAGCCGGGACGGCGGCGGCCAACAGCACGCCAGCCAACGTCAGTCGAGCAAGTAGTTTCACGATGTCACCCGCGCGCTACCTGATCACCGGGAACCCCAACGTCGCATCGCCGCCGCGCCAGGACGGGCCGGCGTCCTGGCGGCGGTTCCAGTAGACGGCCTCTTCGGCGACGATTGGCAGCGGCGTGCCGCTGGCGCCGACCCTCATCGAAAATGCTTTGTCCCGGATGGTGGTCCATACCGGGGCATTGGCGCGGGCGTCTGTATTGTTCATATACACCGTCAGCCTGGTCTTTGCAAAGACCGTGACCGCCTGTGTCTCCTGTTCGCCAGTGCTGGAGAACGTCGTGATGGCGACCGTGGCATCTGCCGTATTCGGGTTCGACAGGAGCAGGAACGTCTCGAAGCCGTTCATTGTCGAGCCCTCAGGCAGGTGCCACTCGGTGGCGGGGGCCGTTGCCCCCAGCACCGTCGATCCTTCTGTCCAGGACGTCCCCCAATACATCGACCGCTCGACGACGACGGCGGCACTGGCATGGAACTCGGACGCCACACCGGTCTGATACCCGACCTCGCCGGGCAGGTAGACCGTCTGTCGCGAGTTTGGACGCACAGTGTAGGTCCTGGTGACGGGCGACTGCGAAACGCCGTTCAGCGGCGAAAGCTGATAGGTCGCGTCCACAGTGACCGTTGACGGCGTGGGGTTCAACAACAGGTAGTAGGTGTCGAACCCGGTCATCGCGGTCCCTTCCGCAAAGTACCAGTTCGGTGACGGGATCGAACCGGCAAAGCCCGTGTGCCCGGCACTCAAGTTCGGGCCCCAGTACATCGAGCGTTCCGCCACGATACCGACGCTCGATGTAATATGGGCGCTGAAGTTGCGATACGACAGCTCCGGGTAGAGGTCGGTTGACAGCGTCCATCGGCTTTGCTTCGCCACCGTCTGGTTCACGGTCGTGATGAGGCCGCTGTCGTTGTCCGAGAGGAATTCCACCGTGATGTTCGCAGGCGTCTGGTTCGGGTTGAAGAACAGGTAGTAGGTTTGGAAGGGACCAGCCGGCGTCGTGACGCGTGTGCCCTCTGCGAAGTACCACTGCGTCGACAGCGACCCGCCGGGAGCGACGAAGGCGCCAGTTTTCAGGTGACCGGGCCCGGTCAGGGGGCCGCTCGTATCGCCCCAATACACCGTGCGGCCGACGTAGACCTGTCGGCCCGAAGGGATGCTCTCCGCCGCGGACGGCACCGACTGGAAGACCGCCGCGTAGGAACCGTCGGCGCCGCCGACCAGCGTTGAGAGATCCAGCGTCTGGCGCGTGCGCGCGGGGACCGTGATCTCGTAGGGCGTGACCGCCCCGGTGTCCTCGCGGACGAACCAGGCGCGGACGTGGGCGGGCCCGTCGTTCTCGTTCGCGATCGCGTAAAACGTGCTGAACCCGGGTGCGAGTCCGAGCGCTCCCTCGGCAAAGACCCAGCTGCCGTTGGGCGCCGTCGCGGCGCTCAGGTTGATGACCTGCGGGTCGAAGGTCGGCGGTCCGGTCGGCGGCGGCGGAGCGCCACCCCCCTCGCGCGCGGCCGTCTGCACGAATTGACCGAACATCGTGTTGAACTGGTTCGACGTGACCAGCAGCCACTGCGCCTGGGTCTGGTGGGAGGCGATCTGCGGGTTGAAATTGCCGTTGCCGCCAATCCCCGTTGCGATGATGCCGTTGTCCACCGGCGTGCCGTCCTGATGTAGTTCGATAACGGCGTTTTCGGCGCTCGAGCTGTGGGTCACGAGCGCAAAGGTGTTCGACACCGGGTTGTAAGCCACCGATATGGCGTCGTAGGCAAAGTAGCGCGTCGAGACCGCAAACGGCCCCCCGTCAAACGTCCCGTCCGGGTTGAACCGCTGCGCGTAGATCCCGAGCGGCGCGTTGTAGGACGCGAAGAAGACAAACGACTTGCCCGTGACCGGGTTGTAGGCAGCGTCGCCACCCCACACGCCCTGTCTCGAGTTCAAGATCCGCATTGGAGTTCCGACGGGGCCGGCATTTGCGCCAGCCTGGACCCAGCGCGCTTCCGAGAAGTTGTAATCCGGGGCCCAGCCGCTGTAGCCGACGAGGAACTGGTCGGTGGCCGGATTGTAAGTCACGGCCGGCAGGTCCTCTCCGAACGTGTCCTGCGAGATCTGGAGGTCGCCGCTAAGGGGCGCGCCGGTGTCGCTCACCATGCGGCCGTGGATCTCGGCGTCGGACAACTGCCGCCACGCGACGAGGAACTGCCGGCTGGCCGTCGAATAGGCAATGCCCGGCCGCGCTTCCCACCACGAGAACCCGCCGGCGCTGCTGAACATCGTGTCCGACGAGATGAACGTCGGGGCGCCCCCGGCGGAGAAACCGACCACGCGTCCGTAGAGATCTGGGTAGCGGCCGCCGCCGCGTCCGTCCGACCAGGCCACCAGGAAGGTGCCGGTCATCGGGTTGAACTTCACGCTCGGGCACTGGGCATAGACGGTCGGCCCGGTGAACGAGTCGATCCTGAATGAGTCGCCCACCAATGTTCCGTCGGGCCGGATGAACCGCCCGCGGATCGTCCCGGCGCCCGTGATGGCGAGGTATACGTTGTTGATGGAGTCGTAGGCGACCCCCTCGAAGCGGACGCTCGCCGGGGCGAGCAGCGGCACCGAGAACGACGGACCGAGCCGCGAGACTTGCGCCGCCACAGGGGCAGCAGCGCACAATGGGAGCAACAACGCTACAAACAGGATGGCAACGATTGGTCGCGACTCGGGCTGTAGGCGCATACTCCGCATCCTGGTGGCGAGTGCCACGATTGCTGACTGCGTAATGATCCGGTTGGTGGACCGCGGGTACTGTTGTTATCGGCGCTTGGACAGGGCGACATCAGCCTACCCGAAGCCCTGGCGAAGATCAACGGCGATCCGGATGTGGTCCTGGAGCCAGCTCATCGGTTGTGTTTCCCTGTGGTACACTGCCCACTTCCGGTGAGAATCCGCAGCCTGACACCCGTGAAACCGTCCCGCCTGCTTCTGTTCGCCGCAATCGTGCTCCTGCAGTTCTTTCTGTTCGAGGCGGGGCTCCGCATTGCAGGCGGTTCGGAGGCGGCCCCGGTCTTTCAGCAGCTGTTCATGTCAGACCCGGAGGTGGGCTACCGGCTCCGGCCAGGTGCGAAGGCGCACTTCAGGACGGCGGATTTCGAGACGGACATCGTCATCAACTCGTTCGGGACACGCGACCGCGAGATCCCGCCCAAGCCTCTGGGCGAGCACCGCATCGTGGTGCTGGGAGATTCGCTCGTCCTGTCCGTGCAGGTCCAGGCGGGCGAGACGTTCTGTTCGCTGCTCGAAAAGCGCCTGAACGAACACCGCGTGGCCGGCGAGGCGCGCTACCGGGTGATCAACGCCGGGGTCCAGGGTTACGGGCCGGTCGAGGAACTGGCGTTCTTCGAGCACGTCGCCAGCCGCTTCCAGGCGGACGTGGTCCTCGTCGGGATTTATGTCGGCAATGACGCGATGGAAGCGAATGATTCGGGGGTGAAGATTCTGCCGGCCGGGGCCGGTGGCGTCACGCCAGCCACGCCAAACCAGTTGGAGGCGGTGAAACGACCCTCGCGCTGGCCGCTCTGGCTGCGCCGTCTCACGCGGAACAGCATGGTCCTTCAGATTGTTCGGATGAGGGCCACGACGCTGATGGAGCGGTTCGGTCGGGCGCGTCCCATCGACCGTGCGCTCACGATGTATCTGCCCACGCTCCCCCCGGACATGGCGCGTGGGCTGGATGTCTCCCGGGAGTGCGTGCGCCGGATCGCGACCCTGGCCGCCGGGCAGGGGGCGAAGACGGGAATCATCCTCCTGCCGGCCCGGTTCCAGGTGGCCGATGATGACTATGGCTATCTGCGCGCCATCGTGGAGGACAGCGGCGCTACGCTCGTGCGCGACGCAGGCACCGCGCGGTTCAAGGAAGCGCTCGGAAGCCTCGGCTTGCCGCTGATGGATGCCCTGCCGGCCCTCCGCGATTCTCCCCGGCGCGCAGGGATCTTCTTCAAGACCACCGCCCACCTGACGGTGACCGGGCACGACGTGCTGGCGGCGGGATTGGAGAGCTTTCTTCGCGGGTCAGGCCTGCTGGACGAGAATCGACCGGCGAAGGACTAATCAGCAGGATGCTGACAGACGCAGTTTCAACGGAAAACGGAGAACGGTCTACTTGATCTCGCCGGCCTGGCCCGGAGACTTAATCGGTGCCGTTGGGACGCCTGGCCGCGACGCCGACTGCGGCATGGGCGGTGTCGTCGGCTTCGCTGCCGAACCGGGGCCCTGGGCATTGGGGTTTGCCGGGATGTTCGGGCTGTAGGGATTGCCGTACGGGTTGTTGTAGGGACCGCCCTGAGCTGCGGGAGCATTCGGCGTTCCCATGCCGGCACCGCTGTAGGGGGCAGGGGCAGGCGGTGCGGTGGGTATGCCAAGTTGCGGGGCGCCGGCTGATATCGTTGGCCCCGGTGGTTGCGCGTTCGGCAGCGGGTCATCGTTCTGGTCGTCAACGACGACGGGAGGAGGCGCTACGATGCGTTCGTGCATCCAGGCCGGCTGCTGGGAAGGGTTCGACGACGCCGAAGCGGCCGCCGTCGGCAGGACCGCGGGGCGCGTCCCCGGCATCAGCATGATGCGGTCGTAGATCGAGCCCGAGGCCTGCAGGACCGCGCGTGGGGCGGCCACGAAGCCGGCCGCAGACCGGAGCAGCGTCTCGAGGGCCTGCCGTTCCGGCACGCCGGTGAGTTGGACCGTCATCGGGACGCCCGCCACGCTTTCAGCGTTCACGATCCGGGTCTGACCGACCCGCGCCCATTCGGCGAGGATTTCGCGGAGCGATGCGTCTTTCGCCACGAGCGTCACCAGGCCGTCGCGGATCTCCAGCCTGACCTGTCCCTCCACAGACGGGGACGCCAGCCCGACAACGACGATCGCCGCCGCGATGGTCCGGCATGGCCACTTCATGGGGATTGCCTCTCTTATGGTCCCAGTATACGCC
>JADGOB010000317.1 GCA_017883185.1 Acidobacteriota bacterium | reverse complement strand
CGACCGCGGAACGGACGTCGTGGTGGGCTTCGTCGAGACGTACGGCCGCCGCCACACGGCCGCCCAACTCGACGGTCTGGAGATCGTGCCGCGCCTCCGTGTGGAGTACCGCGGCGTGGCCGTGGAGGAGATGGACGCGGACGCGATAATCGCCCGCCATCCCGCGGTTGCCCTGGTCGATGAGCTGGCCCACACCAACGTCCCGGGTTCCGCCCTCGAGAAGCGCTGGCAGGACGTAGATCGGATCCGCGACGCCGGCATCGAGGTCATCAGCACCTGCAACGTCCAGCATGTCGAATCGATCGCGGACGCGGTCGAGACGATCCTTGGCGTACCGGTCCGAGAGCGCGTCCCAGACGAGGTCGTCCGCTCCGCCGACGAGATCGAGTTGGTCGACATGAGCCCGCACGCACTCCGCCAGCGGATGCGGCACGGCAACGTCTATCCGCCCGAACGTGCCACGCTGGCCCTGGAGCGCTTCTTCACCGAACCGAACCTGACCGCGCTGCGCGACCTGTCGCTCCGGTTCGTGGCCGGCAAGGTGGACGACCAGCTCGAAGGCATCGTCAGCGAACACGGCGTGCGAGTCGGGCCGGTGACGGAGCGGGTCCTGGCTCTGGTGGACGAGTCGGTCGAATGTCGGCGGGCGCTACGCCGGGCGGCATCGATTGCCAGCGCCTTGCACGCGCCGCTCCTGGCCGTGGCAGTAGAAACGCCTGGAGTGCAGCTGTCTCGCGATCGGCAGCAGAACATCCAAAGCAACTTGGACTACGCCGTCGACCTTGGCGCTGAGATCATTCGGGGCGAGACGGCAGACTTGGCCCGCGGTTTGGAAGAGGTCGTCCGCGACCGCCGCGTGACGCACCTTGTTCTGGTCCATCGGCCGCACCGTGGCCTGCATCTCGGCCGAGCCTCGCTCGCCGACCACCTGCTGGACTCCGTCCCAGGTCTGGAGGTCCACCTCGTGGGCGCGGGCCCGGCCGGACAGACCCACTAGAGCACGGTAGGGCGACCATACCGGGCATGGATGCATTGACGCTCTACGGGGCCCTCGCCGTGACTGCGATGCTCATCTTCTACGCGCTGGAAGAGAGGGCGGCGGCGTTCGTCCTGGCATTCGCGGGAGCCTGCCTGGCGTCCTCCGCCTATGGCTTCCTGCAAGGCGCATGGCCGTTCGGTGTAGTGGAGCTGATCTGGTCCGGGATCGCCTTGCGACGCTGGTATCTTCGTCGACGGCCAACGCCTAGGGCCTAATCGAGAAGGGGCCTCCTCGAGTGCGAGGACCGACGCGGCCGACCATCACACGCCCGGACGACGCGCCGAGATCGAAGGCCGCGACGGTATCGGTCAACGCAGGATGCTCAAGCTCCCCAGCCCGCCTGCTGGCCACCGACACGCTCGGCAGCGACCTTCTCCGCGTAGCCGGAGCGGGCAAACGCCGCCATCGGATCCGGGTCCAATCCCATCTCGGTCCGCACATCTCGCAGCAGCGGGCGCACGTCGGTGTTGTAGGCGTCCATCAAGACAGCGTTCGCTCCCAGAACGTCACCCGTTCGCTGCGCCGTCTCCAGCGCTACCTGGTCCACGATCAGCGCCTTGGCGGTCGCTTCCTGGACGTTCATGACGCTCCGGATCTGGCCCGGGATCTTGGGCTCGAGGTTGTGGCACTGGTCGAGCATGAAGGCAACGCCGGACTCCGGCCGGAGGGCGCCGGCTTTCACGCATTCGTGCATGATCCGGAACAGCTGGAAGGGATCGGCGGCGCCGACCATAAGATCGTCGTCCGCGTAAAAGCGCGAGTTGAAGTCAAAGCCACCGAGCTTATCGGCGCGGAGCAGCGAAGCCACGATGAACTCGATATTCGTGCCCGGCGCATGGTGGCCCGTATCGACCACGACCTTCGCCTTGGGGCCGAGGGCGACGCAGTGTGCGAACGACGTGCCCCAGTCCGGGACGTCGGTCGAGTAGAAGGCGGGCTCGAAGAGCTTGTACTCGAGAACCATGCGTTGGTTCGCGCCGAGTTGCTCGTAGACCTTCCGCAACGCCTCGGCGAGGCGGTCCTGACGGGCCCGGATGTCATCCTGCCCGGGGTAGTTGGTCCCGTCCGCGAACCATAGCTTGAGGTCCCGCGAGCCGGTCTTATCCATGATGTCCACGCAATCGAGAAGGTGGTCTACCGCCTTGCGTCGAACGCGGGCATCCGGGTGGCAGACGCTGCCGAGCATGTAGTCGTCGTCCTGGAACGTGTTCGAGTTGATCGCGCCGAGCGCGACGCCCTGGTCGGCGGCGTGGCGCGCGAGGTCCCCGAAATCGTCGACCTTATCCCAGGGGATATGCAGCGAGACTGTGGGCGCGACGCCGGTGAAGCGGTTGACCTGGGCCGCGTCGTCGATCTTCTCGTAGGCGGTCCGCGGCACGCCCTTCGCCGGGAAGACCTTGAACCGGGTCCCGGAGTTGCCGAATGCCCACGACGGGAGCTCGATCGCCTGGGTCTTGAGCACAGCGCTTGCGGAGCCACTGTCTGGAATCGTCGAGGTCACGGTCGTCTCCATCCTTCTCTTCCCGGGCCACGGAGAGTCCGCCGGGGGCACCCGCGGTGGTGGTTTCCAAGCTTGCCACAGGTTCCGATTAGTTTCAATCTCCTCGTTGACAGTTCGATTGCTTCTCGTCTACTGTTTCAACATCCGCAAGCACTTCAACGGTAGTGGTCCGTATGCACGCCGTCGCCGAAGGAGAGCCGGGCCAGATGGAAACGAGCGATCACCGGGATGTTTTCGCTCGCGAGCGCCAGCAGCACATCGCTCGTAGCGTCGAGGAGCACGGCACGGTGCGAGTCACCGACCTGGCGGAGAGGTTCGCCGTCTCTGAGGTAACGATCCGGAAGGATCTGCGCGTGCTCGAGACCGAGGGACGGGTCGTCCGCGCTCACGGCGGCGCGCTCGCGCCCAGCCGGAGCCGGCCAGAGCGCGCGTTCGAAGTCCGTGAGCGCCTGCAGCGAACGGAGAAGGAGCGCATCGGCGCGGCGGCCGCAGACCTGGTGATCGATGGCGAAAGCATCGCCCTGGACGCGAGTACGACTGCCCTCGCCATGGCCCGATCGCTGAAGGCTCGGGGCAGCTGGGTGCACCTCACCGTCATCACCAACGGCCTTCGCACCGCCACTGAGCTCGCGGGCCACCGCGGGATCACGGTGGCCATGCCGGGCGGCTTCGTCCGGTCAGAAGCGCTGTCCCTCGTGGGGCCACTGGGCAGTGGGCTGCTGGAGAAAGTGAATATCCAGAAGGCCTTCATGGGTTCCGCCGGGTTCACCCTGGACACGGGATTGAGCGACGCGACAGACGAAGAGGCGCAGATCAAGCGGCTGATCGTCGCCGCG
>JADGOB010000316.1 GCA_017883185.1 Acidobacteriota bacterium | reverse complement strand
GCGCGCTCGCGCGACTGCTCGCGCGCCAGGCGGCACGCGAATGCTTCGAGCGGGATATGAACGCCGGCACCAATGCCCGCTCCGCAGGGGACCAGTGATGAGAGTGGCTCTCTACGCTCGATACTCGTCGGACAACCAGCGTGACGCGTCAATTGCCGATCAACTCCGGCTCTGTCGCCTCCTGGCGGACCGCGAGGCGTGGTCGGTCATACGCGAGTACTCGGACCATGCCATTTCCGGGGCCACGCTCTTGCGCCCGGGGTTCCAGTCGCTGATGCGGGACGCGCTCCGGCACGACTTCGACATCGTGCTCGCCGAATCGCTGGACCGATTCAGCCGAGACCAGGAAGACACAGCCGGCCTGTTCAAGCGCCTGACGTTCGTCGGCGTTCGGATTGTCACCCTCGCTGAAGGGGAAGTGGGCCACCTCCACGTCGGCTTCAAGGGGACGATGAACGCGCTGTTCCTGAAGGACCTGGCGGACAAGACGCGTCGGGGCCTTCGGGGACGGATTGAGGCGGGGAAGTCGGGCGGCGGGCTCTGCTACGGCTACCGCGTCACGAGGTCGCTCAACGGCAGCACGCTGACGACGGGCGAGCGCGAGATCGAGCATGCCGAAGCGACCATCGTCCAGCGGATCCTCCGGGAGTTCGTGTCCGGTACCTCGCCGAAGGAAATCGCCAGGCGGTTGAACCGCGAAGGCGTCCCGGGCCCGTTTGGCAGCAAGTGGAGTCCATCGACGATCCACGGGCACCACGCGCGCGGCACCGGCATCCTGAACAACGAGCTCTACGTCGGCCGCCTCGTCTGGAACCGCCTTCGCTACATCAAGAATCCCGACACGGGCCGCCGCGTCTCGCGCCCGAATCCGCGGTCGGAGTGGGTGACGGGTAGACGTTCCGGGCCTGCGCTTCGTGGACGATGAGATGTGGGCCGCCGTGAAGGTACGGCAGGAACGAACGCGAAAGAAGCTGTCGCAGCCCGCAGGTGCTGCCTTGAGTCGCCTCCGGCGGCCTCGCTATGTCTTCTCGAGCCTGACCCGCTGCGGCGAGTGCGGGGCCGGGTTCATCACCCTGGCCCGCAACCGCCTTGGCTGCTTCGGCGCGTCGGCTCAGGGCACCTGTACCAACCGCCTGACCATCCGCCGCGACGAGGTGGAGCAGCGCGTGCTGAAGGCGCTTCAGGAGAACCTCCTGCGTAGGGACATGTTCGAGGAATTCTGCCGCGAGTTCACGAAGGAGATGAACCGCCTGCTGATGGAACACCGCGCCGGCGTCGTGGCGGCGGAGCGGGAGGCCGAGCGCCTTGAAGCCCGGCGAGCCAAGCTCGTCGAGTCGATCATGGAGGGCGTGCCCGGCTCCCAGGTTAAGGACGAGTTGATCGCGATCGCCAACCGCCGGGAGGAACTAGCCCGTCAGCTCGAGGCTGCCGGCCAGGCGCCGCCGCTCCTTCACCCCTCCATGGCCGACCTCTACCGGCAGAAGGTCACGAGTCTGGCGCAGGCCCTCGAGCACCCGGACAGCCGCCCGGAGGCCGCAGAGACGCTTCGAGGACTGATCGACAAGATCGTGCTCACGCCGGTGGACGGGGCGCTGCACATCGAATTGAAGGGAAATCTGGCGGCGATGCTGGGCGCGGCCCAGTCGCTGGAAACCGACGAGATCTCGCAGCAATCTGGTTCGGCTGCGGGGGCAGCCAGGCAACGCGGCGCCGCCCCTTCGACTGGCTCAGGGTGGCTACCGGCAACAAGATGTTCAAAACCTGGCCGCAACCCCGAAGACACGAACGGGCTGACGGCATCGCCGTCACTCCGGCAAGAGGCGTTGGCTGCGGGGGCAGGCCAAGCAACGCCGCGCCGAAGGCGCGGTGGTTGCGGCCAACAGGCGTTCAAATCCTGCCCCCGCACTCCAGAAAACACGAAAGGGGTGACGGCATCGCCGTCACCCCTGCAAATAGCGTTGGTTGCGGGGGCAGGATTTGAACCTGCGACCTTTGGGTTATGAGCCCAACGAGCTACCGGACTGCTCCACCCCGCGAAAGAAAGGTATCACTCAACGACCGTATCCGTCAATCATTTCACCGATATTGCCCGCGTGCGCCTGCTCTTGGCCCAGTCCGGGCGAGAGTGGCTTCGCCCCTACCGCGCGGGTTTCTGCACGTCGCGGATGATGAACATTTTCTCGCCGGGCTTGATGAAGCCCAGTTCTCTTCGCGCGAGGTCTTCGATCGTCGCCGGGTCCGCCCTCTGCAGGCGCTGCGCCTCTTCCCGCAGGACCGCGTTCTGAATATGCATCTGCTGGACTTCGTGCTGCGCCTGCTCCAGTTGCCGACGGTCGCGACGGTTGGTAATCCAGCCGCGTTCACCCGCCACTCCGTCGAGGACCAGCGCCAGCGCGAAGAACAGCAGGACATAGGTGATCACGGAACGGCGACGATGCAACACGACGGGCATGCCGTCGTGTCCGACTCTCGCCTTGTCGTCCCTGGTTCGCGTGTCCATGACCGATAATGTCCCTGGAGCGGCCGCGCGTGGCCAAACATGTGCAGCTTCTTTTTACCGCACTTTCCGAAAAGTTCAACCAAAAAAGCGCGATCCCGCAAAAAAAGGACGCGAAAAGACAGTATGGAACAGCTGGATGTCGTGATCGTCCTCACCACGTGGCCTGCCGCACAGGATCCGGTACCGATGGCCACCGCGCTCGTCGAGGAACGCCTCGCCGCGTGCGTGAACCTGCTGCCGGAGATGGCCTCGATCTACCGCTGGAACGACGCGGTGGAGCGCGAGCAGGAGCGCCAGGTGCTCATCAAGACCACGAGGCCGCGCGTGGACGCGCTGCTCGCCCGCCTGCAGGACCTGCATCCCTACGAGGTGCCCGAGATGCTGGTGTTGCCGGTGGCGGGAGGGAGCGTGGCGTACATCGAGTGGATCGCCGCCGCCACGCGGCCGTGACCTCGCCCCTCGTCAGCCCCGACCCCTCATCGTCAGTTCCGACTCTTGATCGTCAGTTCCGACCCCTGATCGTCAGTTCCGACTCCTCATCGTCAGTTCCGACTCCTCATCGTCAGTTCCGACCCTTTATCGTCAGTTCTGACTCTTCCTCGTCAGCCCCGACCCCTCGCCCCTGGTCCCTCGAATCCTGTATGATTCCGCTGTTCGCATGACGTCAAGCGCTTCAGGTCCGCCCAACGAACGCCCGCTTTCGCCAGCCGGAGGACGGTGGGCGCCTTTCGCTCGCGTGCTTCTCCACACGGTCGGCGGCCGGTTCTTCATCATCGGCGCGCTGCTCAAGGGGGTGTGCACGCTCGCGCGGGTCGCGCTCGGATCCGAGCCCGGCGTCATCGGCCTCGCCGACACGCTCGGCAGCGTCGCGTTGATTGTCTCGGCCGTCTGCC
>JADGOB010000124.1 GCA_017883185.1 Acidobacteriota bacterium | reverse complement strand
ACCGTCCAGCGCCCGATGCTGCGACCGAAGCTCCAGACGCCACTGGTCTCGTGGTCGGTGGTGGCGTCGTGGCGGATCTTGTAGACGAAGCTCGTGGGGACCGACGCCACCAGCGCCGCCGCCTGCGCGAACTTGCCCTCACCCAGCAGCGCGCGCGCCTCGCCGATCGTGGCCAGGTTCCGCTGCGTGGAGGTGGCGCCGGAAACCCCCAACGCCTCGTTGAAGCGGGCGATGGCCAGGTCGTACATCTGTGTGGTCGTGCTCGGGTCGCCGAAGTTCAGGTCCTTGCCGTTCGCGTCGAGGTTACTGAAGGGCACCCCCGAGCAGAAGTTCTCGGCGAAGAAGATGTAAGTGAAGCCCGCCAGCGCCAGCGCCTCGGCATGCTTGGCGTTGTTGGCGTCGAACTGCTTGTAGTCGGCGGCCGCACGTTCCGTGGCCACGCGCGCTCGCTGCAGCGCCCGGAAGTTCAGGGTGAGCTGAGGCGCGTTGTTGACGTCGATCAGATGCTGGTCGATCTGGATGCGGTCGGGGAAGGTCTCGGAGATCGAGAACTCGTCCGAGAACAGTCCGCTGATGTTGATGATGCCCTCGGTCAGGGGGCTGGCCGTCGGCCCCCCGTTGCTGCCACCGAAGCCCACGCCGAAGTCGCTGAGCGCGCCGGCGAAGTCGGCGTTCAGGCCGTCCTTGCTGGTCACCTGAGCGGGCAGGAGCACGTTGGGGTCGTTGACCTCCAGCAGCTTGTCCTTGCTGCAGGCCGCGGCCGGCAGGAAGGCGAACGCGAGCAGGGCGATGCGACCGAGTCGGCCGCCGCTGCGCCCCTCGAATCGGCGAAGATCGATCATGGCAGCAGGCCTCTGGAAGAAGGGAGCGCTCATCAGAAGTCCACCTTCACGCTGGCCACCACCCGGCGGACGGGGGGCTGCGTCAGGAAGTCACGTTGCGTGAAGTTGGCACCGCCGTTCTGGATCACCTCGGGGTCCAGCCCCGTGTACTTGCTCCAGGTGTGCAGCTCGCGGCCGGCGAGCGTGAAGGCCACACCCGACGCGGAGATCCGGCTGACGAGCGAGCGCGGGAGCTGGTACGTCGCCGAGACCTCCCGCAGCTTGAGGAAGCTGCCGTCCTCGATGTAGCCGGCCACGTCGCCCAGGCGGCGGGCGGCGCAGGCGGCCTGCGCCTTGAGGTCCGAGCCGATGACGTTGGAGGCCGCGTTGTTGCCGAACTGGCAGCGGAAATCCTCGGTCAGGTTGTACTGCTTCATGCCGCCCTTGTAGTCCAGCAGGCTGTACAGGCGCAGGTTGCGGAACACCGTCAGCGTGGCGCCCAGGGAGGCGAGGCGCGTGGGAATCGACGAGCCGAGGTAGACGGCCGTGTCGCCCAGCGTGATCTCGCAGGGTGAGCCGGCCGGGGCCACCGGTCCGCCGGTGCAGTTGGCGCGCGAGATGATGCCGTCCCCGTTCTTGTCCTGGTAGCTCAGGATGGGACGCGCCCAGTAGCCGCCCGCGGGGAAGCCCTGCACGTGCCGCTGCGGGTCGAAGATGATGGGCGGCAGCCCACCCATGTCGTCGATCCGGTTGCGGTTCACCGAGCCGGAGGCCACCAGCTCGAGCTGCACGCTGGAGAGGTGCAGCGGCGTGGCCGTGAGCTGCAGCTCGGCGCCGCGGTTGCTCAGCTGCCCGATGTTCTCGAAGCGCGAGTTGGACTGGCCCAGCGAGGGGGCGAGCACCCGGGAGAGGAGCGCGTCTTTCGACACCTTGTTGTAGTAGGTGAAATCGATGCCGAGCCGGCCCGACAGCGTCGAGGCCTCGAAGCCCAGCTCCATCTCCGTGGAACGCTCGGGCTTGAGGGTCGGCAGCCCGTTCCCGCCCACCGTGATCCCGCCCACGTCCGTGCCACCCGAGACGACCGCGATCGGAGTGTAGAAGTTCTCGGCGAAGCGGAACTGGGGCGGCAGGCTCGACTGGCCCCAAGCGCCCCGCAGACGCAGGTTGTCGATGAGCTTGCCCTTGGGGAAGAACGGCTCCTCCGATATCACCCACGATCCGCTGACCGCGGGGTACCAGGCCGCCCCGAAGGACTGACCGAAGCCGCTGTTGTCGTCCCCGCGCAGCGAGCCGGTGAGGTACACCCGGTCGCGCCAGCCGAGCTGCTCCTGGCCGTAGGCGCCGACGGTGATCAGGTCGCTGAAGTCCTCGCTCACGCTGAAGCGCGCCGCCGTGCCGTTCACCGAGTTCGTGCCCTGCAGCAGCACCGCGCCGAAGGCGTTCGTCGACTGCAGCATGGTCTTCTCGTACTGCACCCCCACGGACGTGGCCGCGGTGAGGTTCGACAGCGGCGTGGCGGACGCCGTGGCGTTCGAGTTGAAGGTGTAGCTGTTCACCAGATAGCGGTTCGACGTACGCTGCCCGTCCGGCAGTGAGCCGAACGCCACCGTCCCCGGCTGAACGGTCTGGTGGTCGAAGCGGTTCTCGTTGTCCAGCCCGCCCACGGCCGTGAGCTTCAGCCAGGACCAGGGCTGCCAGTCAACCGCGCCGCTGCTGGTCAGCCGGCCGATATCCTGCACGGTGACCAGGTTGAAGAGCGTCTGCGGCGAGAAGGAGAACCAGCCGTTGTTGTGCAGGCTGTCGCCGAAAGCCCCGCCCAGCAGTCCCTGCGGCAGGATGCCCAGCACGTTGTTGTCATTCTGCGGGAACGAGCCCCTGCTGCTCACGTAGCCCGTGCTCGCGTTGATGCGCAGGTTGGAGCGCACCTCAGCCTGCAGGTTCGCGCGGAAGTTGGCCTGCCGCAGAGAGTTGATGGCGTAGACGCCGTCCTCGTTCTGCCAATCGCCCGAAACGTAGTAGGTCATCACGTCCGAGCCGCCGTTGACCGAAGCGGCGTACTTCTGGTTGGCGCCGGTCCGGAACGGGCTCTGGGCGACCAGCGGATTGAAGGAGGCCACCGAGGCCACCGTGCAGCTGCCCAGGGTCTCGGACGACAGGCTGCAGTTCTTGCCGTTCGCATCCAGCCCCTGGTAGTTGTTCGGGTAGCCGCCCTTCTGCTTGACGTCCCCGCCCTCCACGGTGAAGCTCCAGCGACCTCGGCCCGCCCGGCCGCGCTTGGTCGTGATCTGGATCACGCCGTTCGCCGCCGCCGTGCCGTAGAGAGCGGCCGCCGCCGGGCCCTTCAGCACCTCGATCGAGTCGATGTCGTCGGGATTGATGTCGTTCAGGCGGTTCGTCACCTGCCCGCCCAGGTTGATCGACAGCGTCGAGTTCGTAGCGTTGTTGTCCGCCCGCACGCCGTCCACGATGAGCAGCGGGTTGTTGTCCAGCGAGATGCTGCTGGCGCCGCGAATGCGGATGCGGGGCGCGCTCGCCCCGGTCGTCCCGGTCGACTCGAAGATCGACACGCCCGGCGCGCGCGCGTTCAGCACCTCGGTCAGCGTCTGGGTAGCCGGCGGCGCGCCCTGCGTCAGCGAGATCGTCGCCACCGACGTGCCCATCTGCCGCTTGCGCTGTTGCTCGCCGGTCGCCGTCACCAGGATCTGGTCGAGCGTCACCGCCGAGACCGGGATGCTGAAGTCCGCCGTGACCGTGCCGCCGTTCGGCACCGACACCGACGCCACCCGCGACTCGTACCCGAGCGAGACCACGCGCACATCCCGGTTGCCCGCGGGCACGGCGCCGATGCGGTAGCGCCCATCGTTGTCCGTGATCGTGCCCCGCGTCGTGCCCACTACCACGACCTGCGCACCGGTCACCGCCCTGGTGGTGCCACTCTCGGTCACCTGCCCGACGACGGTGCCCTGCTGCGCCTGCGCCGCGCCGGGCACCGCGCCCAACGCGGTAAGCACGGTCGCCACAGCAAGCGCTCGAAGGATTCTCATGCCCTGCCCCCCCTTTCAAGGTGGTTGGCCCGCCGGTACCCGCTCGGCGGACACGTGTCGATGGGAACGACGGTTCGCCCGGCGTGGAGGGGACACGCAATCATGCACGAATCATCGTTGAGCCCAGCAGACGCGACGACGCGCCAGATCGACCGGCCCGTGGGGACGGCCGCCCGAAACCATCCCGCGAAGGAACCTCCCAACCGGCGTCGCCGCAACCGGTTAGAGTGGGTCCTGGGCAGGACGAAACCTCGCGCCGGACGCCAGAACGCAAAAAAGCCAGCCGCCGCGGAACGGCGACCGGCTCCACCACCGGTGCAACGAGAATGTGCAAAAATGGAACGCGGTGTTGAAGCGGTTCAGGACATCGTGGTGCGAATTCCCCGCGGGCGGCCGGGGCGGTCAGATCAGGTCAGGTCAGGCGGACGCGCGCGAATTGCCGTTTGCCGCGCTTGAGCACGAGCACGGATCCGGGGTGGACGGGGATGAAGGCGGCGCGATCGGCGACGCGCTCGCCGTCAATGGAGACGGCGCCCTGGTCCACCAGGCGGATGGCCTCGCTGTTGGAGGCGGCGAGCCCGGCGGCGACGAAGAGGCCGGGCGCCCAGACACCGCGGTCCGGCTCGTGGCGCAGCGCGGGCAGGTCGAGGGCGAGGTCGAGCTCGGGCATGTCGTCAGGCACCTCGTGGCGGCGGAAGAGCAGATCGAACTGCTCCTCCGCGGCGCGGGCGGCCTCGCCACCGTGATAGGCGGTGGCGATGAGGCGTGCGAGGCTGCGCTTGGCGCGGTAGGGATCCGTGCGGGCGTCGGCGAGGGCGGCGTCGAGCTCGTCGCCGCGGAGCGGCGTCGCCAGGCGGAACCACTCGGCCAGCAGTGTATCGGGGATGGACATGGTCTTGCCGAACTGCTGCTCGGCATTCTCGGTGATGCCGATGTAGTTGTCGTAGGACTTGGACATCTTCTGCTCGCCATCGGTGCCGCGCATGAGGGGCATGATGAGGCAGACCTGGGGCTCCTGGCCGTAGCGCTCCTGGACGGTGCGGGCGACCAGGAGGTTGAACTTCTGGTCGCTGCCGCCCAGCTCGACGTCGGCCTTGAGGGCCACGGAGTCGAAGGCCTGCATGAGCGGATAGAGGAACTCCATGACCGAGATCGGGCGCTGGGCGGCGAAGCGGTTGGCGAAGTCGTCGCGCTCGAGCATGCGGGCGACGGTGTACGTGCTGGTGAGCTCGAGCAGCGCGGCCAGGTCGAGGGGCGCGAGCCACTTCGAGTTCGGCTCGATGCGGGAGCGGGAGAGGTCGAGGATGGTGGCGACCTGCTCCTCGTAGGTGCGGGCGTTGGCCTCGATCTCCTCCGGGGTGAGCCGCGGCCGGGTCTCGCTGCGGCCGCTGGGATCGCCCACGCGCGCGGTGTAGTCGCCCAGGACGAAAACGACGTCGTGTCCCAGCTCCTGGAAGGTGTGGAGCTTCCGGAGCGAAACAGCGTGGCCCAGGTGCAGATCGGGGCGGGTCGGGTCGAAGCCCTGCTTGACGATGAGCGGCGTGCCGGTGCGGCGGCTGCGCTCGAGTTTGCGCTCGAGCTCCTCTTCCGGGACGATCTCCGCCGTGTCGCGGCGGATCTCGTCCATCTGCTCCTTCACCGGGGGGAAGCTGCCCATGCTCGTGACCAGGGTCGGGGGAAAATCGCGTTGCGAGGCGCGAAGTTAGGTCGGTCCGGCGGAGGGATGCAAGCGGGCGCGCGGCCAGGCATCGCGACGGCGGCCTGGAGGCGTGGCCCCGGAAAACAGCGGGGCGCCGGCATTGCTGCCGGCGCCCCTTCCCTGCCCCAGCGCGTGGACCGTGCTACGGCTTCTTCACGTCGCACTGCTCGGGGTGGTACTTCGGGTTCTGCTGCTCGTTGTAGGGGACCGGGAACGCGACATCGCTGCCGTAGTTCCCCGACTTGAAGAACACCCCCGTGGGGAAGACCGCGTCCTGGGCCTTGCCGTACTGGCGGACCAGCCGGCGCAGGTCGCCCAGGCGGTGGCCGGTGGTGTAGAGCCAGAACGCCCGCTCCGAGAACGTGAGCATCAGGCGGCCATCCGCCGTGCCCGGATCGGTCAGCGGCGCCAGCGTGCGCGCCGTGAAGGGGCTCTTGGCGATCTGGTTGGCCCAGTCCGGCTGGAGCTTGACGACCAGCGTCGGGAACGAGGCGCGCAGGCCGTTGAGCTTGGCCAGCCAGTTCGTGACATCGCCGGTCTTGAGGAACGCCTCCGCCTCGATCAGGCGCGCCTCGACGCCCGACGCGAGCGGCATGGGCGAGCCGTAGACCGGATAGCGCAGATCGCCGAACAGGGGCGTGGACTTGTCGAAGCCGGTGCCCTGGGCGTTGAACGGGATGCGCGGGTCGCCCTGCGACATGAAGGGCAGGCCATTCCCGCCCTCCTTGTCCGCCACGCTGTAGCGACCGTTGGAGGCGGCCAGCGAGAACATGGGATTGTACTGCCGGCCCGTGTTGTCCGAGTGCTCGACCATGAAGACGAAATTGTCGGGCACCGACGCCACGGCGGAGACGGCCCCAGCGGCGTCGCCGTTGTCCAGCAGCGCGCGCCCCTTGAGGACCTTCGGCAGGTTGTTCGTGGCGTCCACGGCAATGGCGGAGTCGAAGCGCTTGATCGCCTCGGCGAACACCAGCGCCGACGTCAGCGGGTCCCCGAACTCCGTGACGCCGCCGACCACGTCGCTGAAGGGGATGTACCCGCAGAAGTTCTCGCCCAGTGCCACGTAGCTGGCGCCCTCGAGCGAGTTCATGACCGCGATGCGCGGGTCCTTAGGGAGGACAGCGGCCAGTGCGGCGCCCGTGACCATGGTCGAGTGCCGGGCGCGCTGGATGTTCGCGTACGCCTGGTCCGACGTGTTCCCGTTCTGCACCGGGTACTGTATGCGCTGGTCCGTGGCAATGCGGGTCGGGAACGTGTCCGTGTTGCGCAACTCGTCCGTCATCACGCCCGTGGTGGTAACGATCCCCTCGTTGTTGCCGTCGCTGTTGCCGCTGTAGGCGTACTGGAAGTCACCGATGGCGCCGGCATACAGGGTCGGCAGCGCCGCCGGGTTGGCCAGTGACTCGGGCGTGGCGACCGCGGGATCCGTCACCTGGAGCAGCTTGTTCGTGTCGCACGCCGTGCCCAGCAGCACCCCCGCAGCGATGAGCGCGAGGGGGAAGGACGAGGCGTCCCTCCGGGGCTTGGGTCTGATATTCATCATTTCGATCCCTCGTTGGCTCAGAACTGGAAGTTCAGGCGGACCGTGTAAAAGCGCAGCGGCGGCTGCGTGTTGAACTCGTCCTGCGACAGGTTCGACGCGCCGACCTCGTTCACCTCGGGGTCGAGCCCCGTGTAGTTGGTCCACGTGTGCAGGTTGCGGCCGGAGAGGGTCAGGCTCGCATTCTTGGCGAAGCCCAGCCGATCGGCGAGCATCTGCGGCGCGGCCAGCGTAACGGACAGCTCGCGCCACTTCACGAAGTCCGCCTTCTCGTCGTAGCCGTAGTACGAGCCGTATACGCGGTAGGCGATGAAGCGCGCCTGCTCGTCGAGGCTCGCATTCGGGTTCATGTTCGCGTTGCAGCCACGCTCGCCCTTGCCGATGTCGGTCTGGCAGGCGAAGGACGCGGTCTGGTTCGACTGCCGGTTGCCGCCGCGCCAATCGAAGAGCGTGGAGAGGGTGACGTACTTGAACAGCGTCAGGTCACCCGCGAAGGTGCGGCTGAAGGTCGGCAGCACCGGACCCATGAAGCTCGTCCGCGTCCCATCGGAGGCGTGAGTGGTGTCCATCACGACCTCGCTGGGCGACAGCTTGCCGTCGTGGTTCGCATCGCTGTAGGTGTACTTCTGCTGCCAGTACCCGGCGATGGTGTAGCCCGCAATCATCTTCTGGTTGCCGCGCGTCAGGGTGTACGGCAGCACGGTGCCCAGGCTCAGGACCTTGTTCTGGAGCGTGGTGGCGGACACGCGCAGGTTCAGGCGCAGGTTGGTGGAGTTGAGCGCCAGCGCGTTGAGCGACAGCTCCGTCCCCTTGTTCTGCACCGAGCCCAGGTTGTCGAACTGCGTGGCCGTCAGCCCCAGCGAGGGCGGCAGCGGCTTGGAGATGAGCGCGTCCTTCGAGCGCTTGTGGAAGTACGTGAACTCGGCGGACACCCGCTCGTTGAGGAGCCCCAGGTCGCCGCCGAACTCGAACTCCGTCGTGCGCTCGGGCTTCAGCAGCTCGTTCCCGGTGGCGGACAGGGTCACCGAGGACAGGTTCGCGCCGTTGACCGTCGTGGAGACCGGGCTGTAGTACGTGATGGCCTGGCGGAAGTTCGGGCGCAGGCCCGAGACGCCCCACGCGGCCCGCAGGCGCAGCTGGCTGAGCCAGTCGTACTTCGGCATGAACGGCTCCTGCGAGATCACCCAGGAGAGGCTCGCCGAGGGGTAGTAGATCCGGCCGAAGCGCTTGCCGAACGCGCTGTTGTCGTCGGTGCGCATCCCGGCCGCCGCGAAGACGCGGTCCTTCCAGGCCAGCTTCTCCTGCGCGAAGCCGCCGAGCTGGATGAGCTCGGAGAACGCCTCGGCCACGCCGAACTGGGAGGAGGTGGCGCCCAGGTTCGAGGTGCCGGCCACGATGCCGTAGCCCCAGCCCTCGGAGGAGTACACGTGGTTCTTCTGGAAGCTGACGCCCACGGTCGTGGCCGAGTTCAGCTGCGGCAACAGGTCGAAGCTGCCCGTGGCCGAGCTGTTGACCGTGTAGGTGACGTCGTTGCGCTGCTCCGAGTCGCGGAAGCCGATCATGTATGTCGCGGCCAGCGAGCCCAGCGGGGTATTCGGCTGCAGCGTCTGGCTGTTGTGTACGTTGGCCAGGTCCATGCCCACGTTGGCGTTCGCGGTGAGCCATGGGAACGGCCGGTAGTTGGCTCGCGAGCCCAACACGAAGTGGTTGACATCCTGGAGCGCCGGCAGGTAGGCCAGGTCGTTGATCCCGTAGTTGAAGCCGAAGTTGCGCGGGTTCATGACCGAGTCGCCGGCAGCGTTCACGGTCGCCTTCGGGTAGTAGAAGGCGGAGCCCACCAGCCCGTTGATGAGCGGGCTGAACACGCTGTTGTCGCCGCTGTTACGCACCAGGTTGCCGGCGGTGTAGCCGGCGGAGATGCTCAGGTCCATGTTCGAGCGCAGGCGCGCATCGATGTTCGAGCGCAGGTTCACCTGTCTGTTCGTGTTGAACGAGATCACTCCCTGCTCGCGCACGACATCGCCCGAGAAGAAGTAGGTGGCGGCATCGGTGCCGCCCGCCACGCTCAACCCGAAGTTGTTGCGGTACCCCTTGACGAACGGACCCGTGCGCGGATCGCGCAGCGGGTTGAAGCTCATCAGGGAGTCCTGCGTGCACAGCCCCTGCGCCGCGTTGAAGGTATAGCACGGCGTGCGGGCGGCCGAGTTGAACGCGCCCGTGGCCGTGGTCAGCGGCGCGCCCGGAATCTTGGCCGCGTACGCCAGGTAGGTGAGCGGGTAGTTGGTCTTGTCCTCGATCGACCCGGTCTCGGCGTACGCATGCCAGGTCGACTTGCCCGCACGGCCCCGCTTGGTGGTGATGAGCAGAACGCCGTTCGCCGCCGCGGTGCCGTACATGGACGAGGCCGCCGGGCCCTTGAGGACCTCGATGTTGGCGATGTCGTCCGGGTTGATGTCGTTCAGGCGCGTGGCATCCTGCCCGCCCACTGCGAACGCCCCGCTGCTGCTGTTGTTGAACTGGATGCCGTCCACGTAGATGAGCGGCTCGTTGGACAGCGACAGCGAGTTGGCGCCGCGGATGCCGATCTTCTGCGAGGCGCCGATGCTGCCCGAGACCTGGTGCAGGTCGATCCCGGCCGTGCGCCCGTTGAGCACGTCCTGGAACGTGGAGATCTGCCCCTTGTTGATCTGGTCTACCGAGATGGTGGTGACGTTGGCGCCGATCTGCCCGCGGCGCTCGGACGTCCCGGTCACGGCGCTGACCACGACCGCGTTCAGCTCGACCGCCGACTGCGCGAGCGCGAAGTTCGCCGTCACCGAGCCGCCTACAACCACCGTCAGGAGGCGGCTGCCCTCCGCGTAACCCAGGATGGTGACCTTCACCGTCCGCTGGCCGGTCGGCACCTGCGCAATCACATACCGGCCTTCGGAGTTCGTCAGGGCACCCCGCTGCGTGCCCGGCACGAACACCTGTGCACTGGCCAGCGGCTTGAGGCTCGCGGCGTCGGTCACCTGACCGACCACCGTGCCCGTAGGCTGCTGAGCCGTCGCCGCGGCCGCTCCTGCCAGGCTAAGCCCGAGCACGGCGGCGGCGAGAGCGAGTCTCTGGTTGATTCTCCTCATCAGTCCTTGCCCCTGTCGAAGTTTAGGGTTGGGCCACTGCATCCTGCTCGTGGAATCCACACGCCCACCTACGGGCGCCAATCCGGTGAGACTCGATTTCCGCCTCCAGGTACATACACAGCCGCCGCCAGGCACCGCTCGCGTCACTCGACGCGGGGGCCGACAGGAGACCACACTCCACAACCGTACTTTGAAGCAAAAAAATTCCGAGGTGGCAACGACGCAGCCGCGGCGCCGGGCGGCAGAACTCACTGCCGGCCCGGCCGACTTGTCAGCAGGCGATGGCGCCGCGACGTGCGGGTCGCTGGTGGCACCAACGGACTGCAGCCCGCGAACCGGTCTATTGGTACTGCCCGAACGGTCGATCGTCAACCGTTTTGCCGACGTGCCTCCGTCACTTCGCTGTCACCTGCTGATCGGGGAGGCCGGCGCCGGGGCTCTGCAAGGCCATACGGAATCGCGCCGCGACCCAGCCGTCGCCTGGAACGGCGAGGGCCGAACGTCGCGGGCACATCTCAGGAACGCACGACGAAAGCGGTTTGTGACGAAGCGCAGGTGCGTCTCGCGGCCCGAGTGGGCCAGGGCCGCCCAACATGGCGGCCCTGGCTGGGATCTGGCGTCGGCGCCGGTTCATAGCGAGCGCGCGATGGCGGCGGCGCCGCTGGCGGCATCGATGGGGCGGTCGAGGATGCTCAGTCGGGGCAGCTCGCGCCCGGACAGGGCACATAGTCGCGCGCGCAGCGGACCACCGGGTGCGATGAGCGCGCCCGAGCAGGCGAGGGCGAGAGGCGCCTCCCAGGGGCCGAGCCGGGCATACAGCGCCCGGACGTGATCGAAGAGGGCGGCCGCGGCCTGGTCGAGGATGCCGCGGGCGGGGGCGTCGCCGGCGGCGGCGGCGGCGCAGACGCCGGGCGCGAGGGCGCCGACATCTCCCTTGGCGGCGGCGGCGGTCCAGGCGATGAGCCCCTCGACGGCGCCGACGCCGGTCCTCTCGAGGACATCCGCCGTGAGGCTCGTCTCGGGCGCCCTGCCGTCGTGGGCGCGGACGACCGCGTGCAGCGCGGCCATACCGAGGAAGTAGCCGCTGCCCTCGTCGCCGAGCTGGAATCCCCAGCCGCCGGCGCGGGCGGCGCGCCCGGCGGCATCGCGCCCCCAGGCGATGGAGCCGGTGCCGGCGATGAGCAGGATGCCGGCGGCGCCGGTGCCGAAGGCGTCGGCCATGGCGCCCTCGGCATCGGTGGTGACGCGGATGCGCTGGGCGACGCCGGTGGCGCGGAGCGCCGCCTCGAGGGCGACGCGCTCGGGCTCGCGCCCGGCGCCCGACAGGGCGCAGGACAGCGCCGCCACAGGTGCCTCCGGAGCGCCCGCCGCGGCGGGGGCGCGGCGGGTCAGGCCGACGAGGATGCTCACGCCCGCGGCCGGCTCGA
>JADGOB010000123.1 GCA_017883185.1 Acidobacteriota bacterium | reverse complement strand
GCCATGAAGATGTTCGCGGTCGGGAAGCTGCCGTAGACGATGTCGTAGTTGGCCGGGTTGATCCCCGGGGCGAAGTTGCGCCCTTGTCCTGCCGGCCCGTTGTAGATGCCGATCGTCAGCGCCGGGTTGCCGACGGCACTGTTGGCGCCGACCTGCGTGTCGTTGTAGCGGCCGGAGTAGTGAGCGTAGGTGACGTGGAAGACCGTCTTCCCGTTGCCCTTCGGGTCGATCGCTGCGGCGAGACGAGGCACCAGCGCGCTGGTGTCCACGCCGATGATGCCGCCCGTGGATGCGCTCTTGACCTTCTCGTAGCGCACGCCGAGATCGAACGACAGCCTCGAGTTGGCCACCCAGTGATCCTGGATGAAGAACGAGTTGGTGTCGGTCTTCAGTTCCGCGCCCCGCGTCGCCATCCAGTGTTGCACCTGGGTGTCGCCAGGCACGAATTGCGGGATGATGGCGTTGTTGGCGTCGAATACGGGATTGCCATTCGCGTCTTCGACGAAGTCCGCGGCGTACACGTAGCCGGTCGCCGACTGCGAGTTGCCGCCGGTCCGCTGGCTGCGGTACCACTCCCAGCCGCCCTTGAAGTCGTGGCGGCCGAACTTCGACACACTGCGGGACACGTTGGCGGTGAATTGCCGGTTGTTCCGGTCCTCGGGATCGGTGGCGTCGAAGTAAGGCGCGTTGTACGACCAGCCCCCGCCGTTCTGCGTCAGGGTGAAGTACGGGGAGTCGACCATCGCAGTGCTCGAGCCGCCGGCGTTGAGGAACGAGAAATGGCGCTGCGAGTACCCCGCCTCGACGAACACGTTCGAGCCCAGGATGCCTCGGTAGTTGGCGCCGAACGTGTTGTTGGGCGTTTGTCGGGTGATGAGGGTGGCCGGATCGATCTCGTACCCGCCGATCGCGGGCATCGGGCCGGCGTTGGTCGGGCTGGTGATGTAGCTCGCCTGGAACGTGTGATTTGCGAAGGGCCTGCCGGTAAACTTCACTTCGCCGCGCTTGTTGGAGTTCACGGTGTCGTACTTGATCCCGGTCGCGGGAAAGACGTTCGATGCGGTGTTTTTCGCGTAGCGGCCCGCGCTGAAGAACCACAGCCTGTCCTTGAGGATCGGCCCGCCAAACGTCGCCTCGTACGTCTTGTTGAGGACGCTCGTTCTCGTGATGTTCTTCGTCACTTCGTAGGGAGTGAGCGTGCTCCACGTCGGGTTGGCGAGGCTCATCCGGAAGCTGCCCGAGAAGCTGTTGCCGCCGCTCTTGGTGATGGCGTTGACGACACCGCCCGAGAACCGGCCGTACTCGGCCGAGATGCCCGAGGTGAGCACCTGGGTTTCCTGGATGGCATCTTCGATGAAGACGTCTTGCGGTGAGCCGAACAGGTTGTCGGCCACGTCCACGCCGTTGATCATGAACAAGTTGTCGTAGGCGAACGAACCGTTGATATTCAACTGGCCGGCGTTCGGCGTCGTGCTCTCGGTGACCGCCGGCGAGAGGTTCGCAATGCCTTGGAGGTCCCGGCGGGAGGCGAGCGCTTCCACCTGTTCGTGCCTGATGTTCGCGCCGACGACCGGCGTCATCAGCACCGTGGGCGCCTCAGCGGTTACGATCACCGTCTCCTGCACCTTCGCGATGTCCAGGATGACGTCCAGGGCCGCGACGCCGCCGAGCGGGACGTCGACGGTCTTCTGGACCATCTGCATGCCGCTCATCTCGAATGTGACGGCGTAGATTCCGGGCGGGATGTTGCGGAACAGGAACGTCCCGTCGCTCTCGGTGACGACTGTCCGCGCGCCCTGCAGCGAAGGCGACTTGATGGTGACCGTGGCCCCGGGCATCGACAGCTTGTCGGCGGTCGTGACCGTGCCTCTCATGATGCCTGTCTGCGTCCCCTGCGCGTGCGCCGCCGTGACGCTCAGCAGGAGAGCCAATATGATCGACGTGAACAGCTTGACGCGCATATTCCATCTCCTCTTCTGGTGATTCACCGTTTTCAAAGCCCTGATTGCATAGCCTCTTGTCCTCCTCAAGAGAGTGAAACCGTGGGTCCGCCAAGGGTAAAACGAGCGAGAGCCGAGCCGAACGAGCCTGCCGCCGAACGTCCACGGGCGTCAGCGGGTGCAGGGATGAGAGCTTGAGCCAGAATCTTACGGCTTGCAGTAGCAGTGCCAAATCGACCGGCTGATTCTGTTCGTGAATTGAGCAAAGGCCGTACTTCTGGCACCAGCAGATCCAGAAGACCGAATCGGCGATCCAGCCAACCGTTCGGAACATCTATTTGGTCATATAACCAAACATGCCCGGGAATCGAACGGACGAGCCGCGGCGGCATCATGACAGAACCGGGGGTGGGGAGGGAGTCGCCGGACTCGAAGACGAACTGCCACCGCAACCAGCGGCGGTCATCGTTGCGAGAACCACTGCGGCAAGCGCCGCCGTGATGGAGCCTCGAGGGATTCTGGCCACGGGTCGGAACTTACGCACAAGGGTCGGAACTCACATGCCGGGCACCAGTGGGGTAACATGACCAACGGCAGGATTCCGCGGTTGCCTATCGATGTCTTCATCACGAAAGTCGGCGTCGACTCCCGTTCAGCCCGTCACGCCCCGCGCGTCTGCCCGGTCCGCGAGGACGCCGAGCGTTGATGCCGATGCTCCCGCGCGCCGGCGTGCGACGTCCGCGATCGTCGGCCTGGCGGCGCTCGCTGGCGTGGCCATCGGGGCCTGGTGGTTTCTTCGCCCGGCAGGCGCAAGGCGAAAGCCAGCCTGCGGAGGTAGATGGTGAGGCATCGGGCTGAGGTCGAAGGGAGGGCCCCGCGGATCTGCCTGTCCGCATCCGCAACTTCAAGAACTTGGATTTTCCGGGGCCCTGCCGTCGGTCTGTGGCTGTAAAGTATTGAAAAGAAAAGGCGGTTGAAGCGAGACTGAGTGACACGGCCTGTGCTAATCTGACTGACCCGGGTGCTGTACGGCACACTCGGTGACTGCACTCTGGTTTGGCGTGTTGTCACATCGCTCAGAGGATTCGTGCCTCGGCACCGATCAGACCGGGTTCACACCCGTCTCGTCGGCGTCTCTCGCGTCGGCGCCCCGGCTCACAATGTCGTCAACAGGGGTCGTCGCGGGAGCCTCGGTTTCATGGCGCGGTCGTCGTTCACGTGCATCATGTCGTTTCTTGCAAAGGAGGATCGAATGAGAATCCGTCACGTGGTGATGCTGCTGATGGTCCTTGCGCTGGCGATGCCGGCCGTGGCCCAGGAGCAGCGCGGCGCCATTGAAGGCGTCGTCAAGGACTCGTCGGGCGGCGTGCTGCCCGGCGTCTCCGTCGAGGCCAAGAGCGCGTCGGGCATGGCCATGACGGCCGTCACCGACGCCAGGGGCGTCTACCGGTTCCCGGCCGTTGCCCCGGGAAAGTATGAAGTGACCGCGCAGTTGACGAGCTTCAAGCCGGCCCGCGTGCAGAACCTCGAAGTGCTGCTCGGCCAGATCAAGACCGTGGACTTCACGATGTCCATCGGGTCGCTGACCGAGGACGTGCAGGTCACGGCCGAGGCGCCGCTGGTGGACACCAAGCAGAGCGCCCGCGCAACGAGCATCACGGCCGAGCAGCTCGATATGCTGCCGAAGGGCCGTGACTTCATGTCGCTCGTCACCCAGGTGCCCAGCGTGAACAACGAGACCAAGTCGGGCGGCGTCATGATCGACGGCGCGACCACCTCCGAGAACCGCTACATCGTGGACGGCGCCGAGACGAGCGACATCGTGCTGGGCGGCTCGGGCAAGGGCGTTATTTCCGACTTCATCGCCGAGGTCCAGGTGAAGTCGTCGGGCTACACCGCCGAGTACGGCGGCGCCACGGGCGGCGTCATCAACGTGCTGACCAAGAGCGGCACGAACAACTGGCACGGCAACCTGCTGTTCGGCTGGGAAGGCAGCGCGCTCCAGGGCGGCCGCAATCCCTCGCTGCGCCTCAAGCTGACAGACTCGAACGCGTCCGAGTACATCACCTATGCCAAGGACGGCTACAGCCGCGCCGAGCCGGGGCTGTCGATCGGCGGTCCGATGTTCCGCGACAAGGTGTGGTTCTTCACGGCCTATCAGCCGACCATCCGGTCGTATGACCGCACGGTCACACTGAAAGACGGCACGACGGTGTCGAAGACCCAGAAGGCGCCAGTGCAGTATTTCACCGGCAACAGCACCGCGCAGATCGGCTCGAAGCTGCACACGCGCGTGGCGTACAACCAGAGCTGGAGCAAGACCGACGGCGCGCTCCCGACTTTGGACGGCTCCGACGCGGTGAACACCAATTACGCCTACGGCAATACGTATCCCAACTGGAGCTTGTCGGCGCAGGCGGACTGGATCGCGAAGCCGAACTTCTTCATTGGCACCCGCGTGGGCTACTACACGTCCGACGTCCACAGCTTCGGCATCCCGACGACGGCGCGCTACATAGCCAGGACCAGCAATACCGGGATGGCGGGCATCCCGTCGAATCTGCTCATGACGACCCTCCAGAGCAGCATTCCGACCAACACCGCGACGATGTTCGACAAGCAGCAGCGGCTGTCGTTCCAGGTGGACGGCACGTGGTACGGCAACTTCGCCGGCCAGCACACGATCAAGGCTGGCGTCCAGCTCGACCGGCTGGCCAACAGCGTGAACTCCGGCAACCAGGGGCTCGTCGCCAACCTCTACTGGGGCCAGCCCTACCAGGGCAAGAGCGGCCCGTACGGCTACTACCGCGTGACCAGCAACGGCGCTCTCCCCAAGGAGGGCTTCATCACGCAGGGCGACGTGGCGACCAACAACTACGGGCTGTTCATCCAGGACGCCTGGACGGTCAGCAACCGCCTGACCCTCAACCTCGGCCTCCGCACGGAAAACGAGAAGGTCCCGCCCTTCGCGGCGCCAGGGGTTGGCGTCCCGTCCAGCGTCATTTCGTTCGGCTTCCGCGACAAGCTGGCGCCGCGCCTCGGCTTCGCCTACGACATCAAGGGCGACGGCAAGTGGAAGGCCTACGGATCGTGGGGTGTCTTCTACGACATCTTCAAGATGAACATCGCCCGTGGCTCGTACGGTGGAGAGAAGTGGTTGGAGTACTGGTACACGCTCGACACCCCTAACTGGACGACGCTGGTGGACGGCGCGAGTTGCCCGCCGTCGTGCCCGGGGACCCTGCTGCGCGGCCCGTATGACTACCGCCTCCCGTCGCTCGGCGCCGACGGCACCGACCCGAACCTCAAGCCGATGAAGTCGCAGGAGATGTCGTTCGGCCTCGAGCACCAGATGTCGGCGGTCACCGCGGTGAGCCTGCGCTACGTGCACAAGGCGCTCATCCGTGCGGTGGACGACACCGGTTCGTTCAACGCAACCGGCGAAGTCTATATGACTGCGAACCCCGGGTTCGGGGCGACGCAGGTCGCGTGCGGCCCCGACCTGGGCTGCAGCCCGTCGGTGGCACTACCCAAGGCCCGCCGCGACTACGACTCGGTCGAGTTCGCGTTCACCAAGAACATGTCGCACAACTGGTACCTCCGCGGCAGCTACATGTGGAGCCGGTTGTACGGCAACTACTCGGGCCTCGACCAGACGGACGAGAACGGGCGCCAGGCCCCGAACACGGGCCGTCTGTACGATTACCCGATCATGTCCTTCGACCAGTCCGGCAACGAGGTTGAAGGCGTGCTGGCCACCGACCGTCCGCACCAGTTCAAGGCGCAGTTCTACTACACGCTGCCCTTCGGCACGACGGTGGGCGTGAACGAGTACATCGCGAGCGGCATCCCGAGGACCCGCGAGATAGCGGTGATCAACCCGAGCGCATATCCAGTCGTCTACCTGGGTCGTGGAAGCGACGGTCGAATGCCGATGTACTCGCAGACCGACTTCTACATCCAGCACGAGTTCAAGGTGGGCGGGAGCAAGAAGGCCCAGATCAGCTTCAACGTGCTGAACCTGTTCGATCAGAGGACGGCCACCAACTACTACCCCACGGAGAACAAGTCGGGCTACGCGCTGTCGTTCAGCGAGCCCGACTTCTACGCGCACAAGCTCGACTTCACGGCCCTGAAGAACGCGCAGGGCGTCCCGACCGACGCCCGGTTCCTGATGGACAATGGTTACCAGACGCCGATCCAGGCGCGTATCGCCCTGAAGTTCCTGTTCTAGATTGACTGGTTCGGGCCGGCCCTGGCGGGCCGGCCCTGTTTCTTCGGCCCGCGTCCCACACAGGGGCGCGGGCCTTTTTTGTCGTACAATCCCGCTTTCGGCCGTAGTCCACGCCCCGAACGAGGCGTCAGGCGCTTGGTCACGGGTCAGCCTCGAGCACGATGTCACACCGTCATCGAACGATCCGCACGCCGTCGGCGAGCCGGGACGCGGAGACCTCAGCCGCGGTCCCCTGGCGCCGCTCCACGCCGTGGCTCCCTGGCGGTGCTCTCCTCGGTATCCTCGCGGTCAAGCTCGTCGTCCTCGGCCAGCTCGCGAGCCACCCGCTCCTCCAGCCCCGCGGGGTCCTCGACGACGCCGTCTATCTGAAGCTGGCGCAAAGGGTCGCCTCCGGCGACCTCGCGCTTGGCCCTGACGTGTACTACCTGTCGCCGTTCTACATGTATTTCCTCGGCGCGATTCTCGCCGCCGGCGGATCCGTATTCGCCGCCAGGGCCGTCCAGGTCGTGCTGGGCTCGGTTGCCGTCCTGCTCGTCGGCCTCACCGCGAGGCGCTGGTTCGGCGCGCGCGCCGCGGTTGCCGCCTCCGTCGCAGCGGCGCTCACCGGCCTGTTCACGTTCAACGAGGTGCTGCTGCTGCAGTCGTCGGTGGACCCGTTCCTCTCGGCGCTCGCGCTCTGGGCTCTCGCGTGCGCCCTTGGCGGCGGGAGACCATCCGTCTTTCTTGGCGCCGGCGGGGCGCTGGGCCTGCTGGCGGTCAACCGTCCGAACGTGCTCGCCGCAGTGGTCCTGATCGCGGCCGCGTGGGCGATGCTGCGCCCATCGCGCGCAGCGCTCGTGCAGATCGCGGCGCTTGCGCTCGGCGTCTCGCTGGTGGTGGCGCCCGTGGCACTGAGGAACCGCGTGGTTGCCGGTGAGTGGGCCCTCGTGACATCGCACGGGGGACTGAATTTCTACATCGGGAATCACGAGGGCGCGCGGGGCACATGGTCCCAGGTTCCCGGGATCGCCCCGTCGATCGAGGGGCAGTCCCGGGACGCGACCCGTGTTGCTTCTGCGGCACTCGGCCGGCCGGCGACCTCGCTCGAAGCGTCGGACTACTTCTACCGGCTCGGCTGGCAGTGGATGCGCGATCACCCGGCGGCGGCCACGGGCTTGTGGCTGCGCAAGCTCGCGCTGACGTTCAACGCGACGGACCTGGCGTTGAACTACAGCTTCACCTACTTCGCGCGTGACGAACGGACGCTCCTGGGGGCGCTGGCGGTCGGGCCCTGGCTGCTGGTTCCACTCGGGCTGCTCGGCCTCGGCCTGGGGCTACGGCACCCCGGCGGCGCCAGTTATGCCTCGTGGGCCGCCTTCGTGCCGGGATACGCAGCCTCGCTCGTCATCTTCTTCGTGTCCTCGCGGTATCGGCTGCCGCTCCTGGTGGCCCTCTGCATCGGGACCGGCCACGCGATCGACTGGGCGTGGAGCCGCGTCGCCGCGAGAGCATGGCGCCCGCTGGCGTTGGCCGGCGCAGTGGTCGCGGCCCTCGGAGCCATCGCGTGGCTGCCGCTCGAAGCGGACGTCGGCCGCATGTACGAACGCACGGAGCAGATCGTGCTGGCGATCACGGCAGGCCGCGATGACGAGGCGCGAATGCTGCTGGCCGACACCGAGGCGCGTCACCCCGAGCGCGCGCTGCTGCTCTACCGCGCCGGGCGCGCATGGCAGGACCGCGGCGAGAACGCGAGCGCGGTGCCCTTATTCGAGCGTGCGCTCGCCGCCAACCCCGGCCAGGCCGACATCCGGTTCAGCCTCGGCGAAGCGTTGCTCGCCCTCGGCCGGGCGGCTGACGCCGTGCCGCACCTCGACGCGGCACGCCAGGCGGGCGTCGAGCCGACATCGGCCAACCTCGACCTCGCCCGCGCCTACGCGGCGCTCGGACGGAAGGCGGATGTCTCGTTGGCGCTCAGACGCGTGACGCTCCCGGATGGCGCGGACGAGTCGAGCGTGATGGCGCTTGGCGCGGAGGCGCTCGGCGCGGGTGACGCGGCGTTGGCGGAGCAGGTGGCGCGGCGCAGCCTCTCGAAGCGACCGACATCGGGCCCGTTGCAGGAATTGCTGGGGATGGCGTTGATGCTGCAGGACCGGCGGGCCGACGGCGAGGCGGCTCTCCGCGAATCGATCCGGCTGGATCCGTCGAGCGCCACTGCCCACTACCACCTCGCTCTCGCCGAGGCTCAGGGCGGCCGCTTCGCCGAGGCTGTCCGCCTGCTCGACGAAACGCTTCGCCTCAAGCCCGATTATCCCGAGGCGCGACTGCTGCTCGAGCGGCTGCGGACACGGTAGGAATCGCTTAGGATCCGCGACGAAGTTGATTAGTTAATTTCGATCAAAGTCCTTAGTGGTCCGCCGCCTGATTACGGCGACGCATCGATGGCGCCGCTCCGCCAGGCCGGGCGGAGCGGTCACCCCGACGGCATCGTGTACTATGGTGGCCATGCAGGCAGCCAAGTCACTGGGTGCAATCCTCGCCGTCGTCCTGGGACCGATAGTCATGGGACACGGCGCGAGCGCACAGGCCCAGCCCGCCGGCCTGACCGCCGTCGCGGGCCTGAAGGTCGGGCACGTCCAGGTGGCGGGGCGGCCAACCGGCTGCACCGTCGTGCTGGCGGAAGGCGGCGCGGTTGGCGGCGTCGACGTGCGAGGCTCGGCGCCGGGCACGCGCGAAACGGACCTGCTGAATCCCATCAACACGGTCGAGAAGGTCCACGCCGTCGTGCTGTCGGGAGGGAGCGCGTTCGGCCTGGACACGGCCAGCGGTGTGATGCGCTATCTAGACGAGCATGAGATCGGGTTCGCCACCGGGTTTGGCAAGGTCCCGATCGTCCCGGCAGCCGTGCTGTTCGATCTCAACGTGGGCGACCCGAAGATCAGGCCGACCGCCGATTGCGGCTACCGTGCGAGCGTGGCGGCATCCTCAGGTGTCGTGGCAGAAGGCAACGTCGGCGCTGGAAGCGGTGCGACGGTCGGCAAGCTGGCGGGCGCTGCACGCGCCATGCGCGGAGGACTGGGAACCGCCTCCATCACGACGCCCGGCGGCCTGGTCGTCGCCGCGCTCATCGTCGTGAACGCCGTCGGGGACGTGATCGACCCGGCAACGGGACGGGTGATCGCCGGCGTGCGCACGCCGGACGGGAAGCATCTCGCCGACGCGCGGGTCCTTCTCCGGTTGGGCGGACTGACGCCGGCCACGTCCTTCGGTCGCAACACGACGATCGGAGTCGTGGCGACCAACGCCGCGCTCACCAAGGCCCAGGCGACGAAGATGGCCCAGATGGCGCACGACGGCCTGGCGCGCACAATCTCGCCCGCCCACACGCCGTTCGACGGCGACACGATCTTCGCGCTCTCGACCGGCACCCGGAAGGGAGCGCCCGACATGATGACGATCGGCGCGCTGGCCGCCGAGGCCGTCGCCGAAGCCGTGCTGCGCGCGGTGCGTGCGGCCACGGGCATCCCGGGCTACCCCTCGGCCGCCGACCTCGCGGCTGTACGCTGAATTCCCGTCCATGCTTGAACCACGGAGCTCACAAAGAAACACGGAGACCCGACTGCACGCGTGCCGTGAAAGGCGCCGCAGTGCGCGCTTCAACCGGGTCGGGGCGAAGGCGGGTTGACACGCCCGTGGAGCTGGCGGCACCATGAATGAACTGTCATTCAGAGAGTTGAGATGATCCCTGCCGATACGCCGAGGCCCGCACCCACCGCGCATCACCGGGGCCGGAGGCCCGAGTCACGCGCCGACGCGGGCGACAAGCGTCAGGCGATCCTGCGCGCGGCTATCCGGACGTTCGCGCGGCACGGGTTCTTCAGCGCACAGGTCGCCGACATCGCGCGGGCGGCGGGTGTGGCGGCCGGGACCGTCTATCTCTACTTCGAGAACAAGGACGATCTCCTGGTGTCGATCTTCGACCGCACGATGGCCGAGGCGATCGAGGAAGGGCGGCAGGCGCTCGAGTCGGTGACCGACCCGATCACGCGCCTGGATGAGATCGCGCGGCTTCACCTCGCCCGGATGGGACGCGACCGCGACCTGGCGGTCGTCTGTCAGGTGGAGCTTCGGCAGTCGGTGAAGTTCATGGAGCGCTTCTCTTCGACCCGGCTGCGCGAGTACCTGGGCATCATCCGCGACGCGATCGCGTCCGGCCAGCAGCGCGGCGTCTTCCGCGACGGACTCAAGCCGACGGTCGCCGCGAAGCTGTTCTTCGGGATGCTGGACGAGATGGCGACCAACTGGGTGCTGAGCCCGCGTCGTTACCCGCTCGAAGCCGAGTCGGCGCTGGTGGTCGATCTCTTCGTCAACGGCCTCGCCTCTCGACCCGTGGTCGCGACACAGTCGGCGGACGCGCGCAAGACCACGAAGGCTGCGACGCGGAAGCACGACGACGGTGGTCGAGCGCGGCCATGAGTGATCGCCAGACATCTTCCAGAGCTGAATGAAGCGAGTGTCTGTGGGGTCCCTGAGATCTGTCTTAGGCGCGGCCGGTTGACCGGCCGCGCACGACAGCGAATGTCCGCGACGGCCGCCCCTCCGATCGCGGCGGGTTGAGGCGGAGCTTCGCTGGTGTTCCGACGTTCTATGACCCACTACATCCCCGGACCCGCAGGCCGGCTCGAAGCGCTCGTGGACAATCCGGCGGCGCTCTGCACGACCGCGGGATCAGGCAGCGCGGCGCTCCCGTCTGCTGGTTCGGCGACCAGGCCGGTCACCGCGGCCGTCGTGCTCGCCCATCCGCACCCGCTTTACGGCGGGACCATGCACACCAAGGTGGTGTTCCGGGCGGCCAAGGCATTCTGCCGGCTCGGATGCGCCGTCCTGCGCTTCAACTTCAGGGGCGTCGGGGTGAGCGACGGAGCGTTCGCCGAGGGCGTTGGCGAACTCGACGACTTCCGGGCGGCGCTCGACTTCATGGCCACTCGCTATCCCGGCACCGCGCTCTGGGCCGCCGGCGTCTCGTTTGGCTCATGGGTGGCGATGACCGCCGGCGCCCGCGACGATCGCGTGACGACACTGATCAGCATCGCGCTGCCGTCGAAGCTGTTCGACTTCTCCACCGTGAAGGAGTCCACCAAGCCGAAGTACCTCATTCACGGCGAGCGGGACGAACTCTGTCCCCTGCGCGACGTCTGGGAGTTCTACGGCGGGGCGGCCGAACCCAAGGAACTGGTTGTCATCGACGGCGCCGACCACCTCTTCGATGGCCATCTCTCCGAGGTGGCCGACGCGATCGAGGACCTCCTCTCCCATAGACATCTTCCAGCGCCGAGATCGTAACGAATGAAGCAAGTTTCTGTGGGGTCCCTGGAATCTGTCTTAGTCCTTCGATGCACAAATACGGCGACGTATTTGTGCCCTCAGGACTAAGTGCTGAGCGAGCACAACCGGCCGCGTGCGCCGAGAGCCGATCGTGGCCCTAATTGCGAGTCGAAGTACTCAGGCGCGGCCGGGTTATGAAGAGAGGC
>JADGOB010000043.1 GCA_017883185.1 Acidobacteriota bacterium | reverse complement strand
CCGGTCTCAGCTCGTGGTCCGCGATCTGCAGGCCGGCCAGGAGACGGCACTCATCGAGAAGAGAGGGCTCTACTCGGTTTCGGTTGCTCCCGATGGCAAACGGCTGGTCATTGGTGCTTCGGAAGAAAGGTCCCAGGTCCTGCTCGTCATGCCCGCCGCCGGGGGAGAGGCCCGTGAGCTGGTCAGAGTCGACGGCGAGGAGGCCAACTATCGGGTTTCGCCGTCGTGGACGCCGGACGGCCGCTACGTAGTCTTCGTGAAAGGCCTCAAAGGAAGGTCCACGAGGCACGTGCAGGTGTGGCGTGTCGCAGCCGAGGGCGGAGAGCCGCAACAATTGGGGCTGACCGTCGACGAGTTATGGTGGCTGCGACCTCACCCCGACGGTCGCCGCGTCGCCATCGGCACCTCGAAGAGCAACACCGAGGTCTGGGCGCTCGAGAACTTCCTGCCGAAACCGTCAGCGGTACCCAGCGCGAAGCCCAAATAGCAGGGAGTGTCCGCCGGAGCTGCCTGTGACAAGCTCCCTTCGACAGCCCGGCCGAGCCTCTTTGGTTGCGGCTCGACCGGGTCATGCATGCACGCCTGGCGCCTCGTGGCCGGTGCGCTGCACGTACTCGACGTATGAGCCCGGGTAGATGTGCGGCTGCGCGTCATGGCCGCTCTCCCCGCCGAGTTCCAGCACCCGGTTGCTGAGGCCGCGGAGGAAGGCGCGGTCGTGTGACACGAACAGCATCGTGCCGTCGAAGTGGCTCAGGGCCTCGACCAGCATCTCCTTCGTCGCCAGGTCCAGGTGGTTGGTCGGCTCGTCGAGGACCAGGAAGTTCGGCGGGTTGAGGAGCATCCGCGCCATCACCAGCCGCGTCTTCTCGCCGCCCGACAGCGACTTGATCTTCTTGTCCACCTCGTCGCCCGAGAACTGGAACGCGCCGGCCAGGTTGCGCAGGACGCCCGTCGTTTCTTGCGGAAAGTCCTGCTGCAACTGTTCGTCGATGGTCAGGTCGGGATCGAGCAGGTCGAGCGCCTGCTGCGCGAAGTACCCCATCTTGAGGCTGGCGCCAAGCCGCACGACGCCTGAATCGGCCTGGAGAACGCCTGCCACCATCCGGAGGAGGGTGGTCTTGCCCGCCCCGTTCCGGCCCATCACCGCCCATCGCTCGCCGCGCCGGATCGTCAGGTTGAAACCGTTGTAGATCAACCGCCGGCCGTAGGCCTTCGACACATCTTCGAGGGTCGCCACGAGATCGCCCGACCGCGGCGGCGTCCGGAAATCGAACCGGACGACGCGCCGCTGCTTCGGGAGCTCGATCTTGTCGATCTTGTCGAGCGCCTTCACGCGGCTCTGGACCTGCGCAGCCTTGGCCGCGTGCGCGGCGAACCGTTCGATGAAGCGACGCTCCTTGGCGAGCATCGCTTGCTGCCGCGCGTAGGCCGCCTCCCGGTTGGCGTCGCGGATCGCCCGCTCGCGCTCGTAGAAATCGTAGTTGCCCGAGTACACCGTGATCTCGCCGTCGTCGATCTCCGCGATCTTCGTCACGACCCGGTTCATGAACTCGCGGTCGTGCGAGGTCATGAACAACGCCCCCTGGAACGATCGCAGGAAGGTCTCGAGCCAGATGATCGACTCGATGTCGAGGTGGTTGGTCGGCTCGTCCATCAGCAGGACGTCGGGCTTGCCGAGCAGCGCCCGAGCCATCGCCACACGCATCTTCCACCCGCCCGACAGCGCCCCCACATCCCCGTCGATCCGCTCGTCGTCGAAGCCGAGACCATGGAGGACCTCGCGCGACTGCGCCTCCAGCGCGTACCCGCCGAGATGGTCGTACTCTTCCTGCACCTCGCCGAACCGCGCCAGGACCACGTCGAGGTCGCCGCCGTCATCCGGGTCAGACATGGCGTGCTGCAGCGCCTCGAGTTCGTGGTGGAGCGCGCCGACTCGGCCGCAGCCGGCTATCGTCTCGTCGAGGACCGAGCGCCCGGACATTTCCTCGACGTCCTGGCGGAAGTAGCCGATCGTCAGTCGCTTGGGCACCGATACTTCGCCCTCGTCGGGCGACTCTTCCCGGACGATCATCCTGAACAGGGTGGTCTTGCCCGACCCGTTTGGCCCGACCAGGCCAACGCGTTCACCCGGATTCAGCTGGAACGAGGCCTCGACGAAGAGCACCTGCCGGCCGTACTGCTTGCTGATGCGTGAGAAGGCAATCATGAGGAGGACATAGAGTAACGTACGAAGTCTGCCGATGGTCCGCGATGCCGTCGCGCAATGGCGTCGCGCACGACCTTGAAATTTCGCGACGAGAATCGTGATGCGAATCGGGCGTCACAGCCCATTTTCGGCCGGCGCCATTTACTTCTGGCGGACGCGGGCATCCGATCCGTCGAACACCGGGCCGTGGTCCACGATCCAGACGCTCTCGACGCCGTCCCCCTCGTCGCCACCATCGCCCTCATCGTCGTTCGACTTGTCGAGAGCGGTGATCGTGGTGGGGCCGAAGAGCTTCGCGAACTGGGCGGAGACGGCGCGGATCACCGCCATCTCGCAGGGCGGTGGCACTCTCTGCATTGAGCACACGATGCTCGGCCGGTGGCCGCGGACAACATTCTTCGACGATCCCAACACCCTCATCGAAGGGAATCAGTGGTACTTCGCGCTGATCAACGGGACGTGGTACGGCGGGGCCGGCGAGTGGGTTCGTCCGGGGCAGTCGTGCAAGGCCATCCGCCTTCCCGCCATCCGCCGATCTGCGTTGGCCCCTACCGGTTCTCCGTCCCGCCGCGGGGACCGGCGGACGACGACGGCGCGGGGGGCACGTAGTTCCAATTCAGCAGCGAATTGAAGATCATGTTGAACTCGCCGTGGTTCTGCCAGCGATAGATCGGGTTGTTCGCGAAGAGCATCACACGCCCCTTGCCGTTGCAGGCGTTCGGCACATCAACGGCCACCGCCTTCTGCCGCAACTGGTCGGCGCCGATCATCGCTCCGCTCAGCACCGAGGCGTCGCCCCCGGTGTAGCGGGCCAGCAGGTTGGCCTGGTCCGCGATGCCGACTCTCAGCGTGAAGCCCCCGGCGTACTTGATCGCGACCGTCTTCTCCGAGTAGCCGTAGAACGCGGGGTGGTCCGCTCGCACGAGTTCCGCCTGCACGATCGGCCGCTGCGCGGTCACTCCGGTAATCGGCTCCGCATCCACCGTGTGCGCCCACCCGAACTCGATCGGGAACCGGCTTGCGGCGCCCGCCGTGATCAGCGTGCCGCCACCTTCGAGGAACTTCGCGAAGGCGTCCACGCCGTCCTGGCCGAATCCCCCCGACATATCGGGCGTCTCGCCGTACATCCCGAGGAACTGGTACTTGTCGCTCTTCTGGTACGGCTGTGGCCGGGACGAGGGCGCCTGGAACACTGCCTGCCGGTTGATGTTCTGCGCGGCCATCACGATGACGTCGTACTTGCTGCGAAGGTCGCCTTTCCTGACCTGCTCCTTGTAGATCAGGTCGTAGGGTATGCCGAAGTTGTCGAACGTCAGGCGATACCACCCGAGGTCCTGCGTTGACGTCCACTGCGAGTAGATCGCGATGCGGGGGGCAGGGGCATCGTGCATCGGTGCGGTGGGCAGCGCGGAGAGCGACGCAGCGGTCAGCCCGAGTTCCTCGGCGGCCGCTCGGGCGTTCTGCGCAGGCGGCCCGGCGATCACAAACGATCCGGCCGGAAACTCCACGCCTTCCGCGGTGAAGCCCTTCTCCGCGATCTTCATCGGCATCGAGCGAAGCTTGTAGCGGAACGCGATCATGTTGTTCGAGCCGTAGTGCGCCACCGCCAGGCCCGCCGCGCCACTCCCGGCCACCTTCCCCTTCACCGTCACCTTCGCGACGGCCGTCGTCGGCACCTTCAACACGCCGGCGTCTGCAATCTCCTTCACCTCCACCGCCATCAGCAGCCCCATCGTCCAGCCGCTGTCGTCGTAGGTGGTGAGCCTGGTATCCGGGTAAACCTGTTTCTCGAGCAGGTTCTTCGCGAGGCGCCCGTATGGCTGATCGCGCTTGATCACGTACGAGCCCGCGGGGTACGTCGCGTCGCCCAGCTTGAACTCGCCCGTGGCCTGACCGACCTCGATACCCTGGAGGCGGAGGATGCGCACCAGTTCCGCGGCACGCGTCATGTCTCGCTGCACGGGGATCACGAACCCGAAGGGCGCCCTGGTGCGGCCGTCCTCGATGGCATTCCTCGTCTTGACGTAGAAGTTCTCGACGATGGTGGACGGGAACTGGGAGGTGAGCTGCAGCGACGAGAGCACGCCCGTCTGCATATAGTTCGTGTTGGCCCGACGGCTGAACGACACTGCCGCATTCGGAGGCACCGGGAGTCCGCGGTACCATTCGCGGTCCTGCGTGCCGCCGCGTCCTGTCGGCAACGGTGGCGCTCCGCCGGGGCCGCCGCGCGGTGCGTCACCCGGCGTTCCGGCCCGCGGCACATCGCCCTGCGCCCCACCGGGCGTCGAGTCGCCGGGTGCTCCGCCCCGCGGCGCCTGCCCGGGTGCAGCGGCGCGCGGCGCGTCGCCCGTGCCGCCGGTCTGTGCCGGGGCAGGCTGGGCGGCGGGTGCGCCAGGTATGGTTCCGCGCGGCGCTGACGTCGCTGCCGGCGTCCCCGGGTCACGCCCCGACTGCGTCTCGTACATCTTCATCAACGCGTTGTGGTTGTAGGCCACCGACGCGTAGTAACCGGGCGACCAGCCGTCCATGAACGCATGCGTGTAGACGCCAGGCATCCCCCACTTCGTCATCTGCGCAAGCTCCCAGTTCGAGAACCACGGCAGTTCGGCAAAGAGCAGGGGATCGAGGTTCGGGTTCTGCGGTGGGCCGCCGCTGTAGGTGTACATCAGCGCCATCGACTCGTGGAGGTCGTGCATGACCGGCGGATGCGCGGTGAAGAACCAGTCGGTCAGCGTACGGACCTGCACGAGCGAGAGGTTGATGTCGCGGTTGTTGTCGTGGAAGACGTACTTGCCCCAGTACGGCACGGCCATCGACGCGCCTGGCCCGCCACGCTGCCCGGCCGTCGGACCGCCGCCCTGGCCGCCCGCCTGCGCGGCGCGTTCGCCGCCACGGCCTGGCTCAGCCTCGCTCGTGGCATCGCCCGACGGCCGGGTAGCCGTCGAGGGCGGGGTTGCCGGAACAACCCCCGTTTCCAGGCCCTGGTAGAACCAGTCCACGTAGCGGTCCCGCCCGTCCGCGTCGGCGACCGGCGTCACCGAGACATACACGTTGTTGCGAATCTGGGTGATGATCGGCGAGGTCTCGGTGGCGAGGCGGTAGACCAGCTCCATCAGCATCTCGGATGGGCCGGTCTCCCCGCTGTGCAGTCCGCCGATCACGTGGTAGTTCGGCTTGGTCGTCGAGATGAGCTGCCGAATCGCCGTCTCGGACAGGCCGCGCGGGTCGGCGATCTTCGCCAACTGGTCGCGGTTGGCCTGGAGCGCCTTCATGTTCTGCTCGGATGTCACCCAGACGACGACCATTTCGCGGCCTTCGTCCGAGCGGCCCACCGTTTCCACCTTGACGCGTGGCGTGGCGGCGGCCAGTGCCCGATAGTATTTCAGGATATCCGCGTGGTAGGTCAGCTTTCGAGGCGCGCCGATGTGGTAGCCGAGCACGTCTTTCGGCGTCGGCACGCCTTTCACGAGCGGGAGGTGATCGACGAGGGGACTGCCGTACTTCCCGTCGCCCGTCCACTCCTTGTAGAGCCTGGCGAAAGCCTCATCCTGCGCCTGGCCTTGCCCCCTGGTGTCGATGGGCGGCTGCTGCGCCTGCGTCATCGCCACGGTCAGGACGAGCAGGCACGCGCCGAGCAGCAGCATCGACACACGTCGACGCGTCGTTCGTTCGACAGTCATATGGCTCCTGGTTCATGCGAGCAGCCGTCATCACCTGGCGGTGATGACCCGTGCGATGGAATCCATGTCGGCCAGGCGGCCGGACTGATCCGCAATCGCCTGGGACATGCTGCCCAGTTCGCCGAGGCGTGCGAACTCCGCCGGATCGATCGTGCCGGCGGCCGACATCACCTTCAGTAGGCGGGCCGGCACGCTGAGCGTCACGTCGCTCGCCCACACGCGCGACTGCGCGAGCATCAGCGGATCGTTCCTACGCACCGCCGCGCGGGCGAGTGCCACCGCGGTTTCGACCTCGGTCATCGCCGTGGCGAACTCGAACACGGCGTGCTGCTGGTGCGTCAGCTTGGCGCGGAACGCCGTGATCGTCGCGCCCGAGAGGAACCGCGCGGTCCGCGCGATCGCCGGGCCTCCCGCGTCGGGCCAGCCCTCCACCTCGGCTGCCATCGCGGAGTAGAAGCGGCCCTTGCTGCGGACGTTCTCGCGCATCCGGAACACGCCGATGATGTTCTGCTGGATCTCGGAGGTGCCCTCGTAGATTGTCAGGATGCGGGCGTCGCGGCGGATCTTCTCGACCTCGTAGTCCACGCAGTAGCCGTACCCGCCAAGCGCCTGCACCGCATCATCAGCCGCGATGTTGCCCACCTCGGTGGCGAACAGCTTGGCCACCGATCCTTCGACCTGCCGGTTCTCGCTGCCCGAATCGAGCAGGTCGGCGACGTACTCGATGTAGGCCTGCGCCGCGGCGAGGCGCACGCTGTTCGGCACGAGCAGTTTGTGCGTGAATCCCTGCTTCTCGCAGAGGTACGTGCCGAACTGCTTGCGCTCCTTGGAGAAGGCGATGGCCTTCTCGAGCGAGGAGAGGCCGGCGCCGAGACCGAATGCCGCGACCATGAGGCGCGTGTAGCCGAACACTTCGTTCGCCTGTTTGAGTCCGTCGCCTTCCCTCTCGCCCACGATGTTCTCGGCGGGGATGACGACGTCCTGGAGCAGCACCTGCGCGGTGTCCGAGAGCCGGATGCCGTGCTTGATTTCGTGCTTGCCCGGGGTGAGCCCCGGTGTCTTGCGCTCGACGACGAAGAAGGTCGGGCCGTCTGGCGCCTTGGCCAGGATCGTGTAGAGGTCGGCGATCGATCCGTTGGAGATGAACTGCTTGACGCCGTTCAGCTTGTAGTGCGTCACGCGGCCGCTCGCGTCGGTGACCCGCTCGGCCACGGTCTTGAGGCTCTGCACGTTCGACCCGGCCTCGGGCTCGGTGACGCCGTAGGCCACGACCAGCCCCTCGTTCGCGACGCGCGGGAGCCACTTCGTCTTCTGCTCGTGCGTGCAGCCGACGCGGATCGGGTCAATGCCCAGGGCGACGGCCAGCATGGCGGTGGCCAGTCCGAGATCGATCCTGGCGAATTCGCACGACAGCCGGTAGACATCGTACGCGCCGCCACCCATGCCGTCGTAGTCCGCGGGCAGGAAGACGAGGTGCAGCCCGACGTCGGGGCTGAGCATCGCCCGCACGACATCCTCCGGGCACACGTCGCTTTCGTCCCACTTCAGGCGCTTGTCGAGCGGCGCCTCGCGGCTGGTAAATTCCTTCAGCGTTTTGAGGATGAGTCCCAGGTCCTCGGCATCGAGACGATTCAGCTGCAACATGCCTGTCCTCGCGAACGTGACAAAGGTCCAGACCACGCGCCGCCGGGGCGACCCCGTGGTTCAACATTCGGTTGTTTCGGGTGGGCGGAAGCCCGACGGGCGCCACTCGATGCGAGCGCAAGCCGGCTGACCTAGTTAGGCTAGCACAGAACGCGCGTCCGTCGTCTCCTGTGCTGCCCTGCGTATCGATCACCTTCGCGTCCTGCACGGCGGCCGCGCGCTGGTCGGAGGTTTCCGCAAGCCCGGGGCGTTTGCGCTCCTGCGCGACTGGTACTGCGGCCCGGCTCCCACCCGCCTGCCCGACCCAGCACGGTTTCTACGATAGAGGTGGCATTGCTAGAGCTAGCCGTGACATTATCAGGTCAAAAGTGGCGTAATTACTTCTTAGAATGAAGCGATTAATGCTTCACATGGTTACGCCAGCAGTGAACATCGTTGCTCGAAGCGAGGCCTGCCATGGAACGAAACCCGCTCCGCGACTTCCTGGAGATTCCGTACGACAAGCTCGAAGAAATGAACCTGGAGGCCAAGCGCCAGCGACTGGACCGAGTGCCGGCTGACCGCATCCGCGAGGAGCGGGAGAAATACCTGCAGGACGAGAAGCGGATCAAGGCGGTGACCGTCTGTTTCTCCGACCTCGAGGGCCGCTTCCACATGCTCGACTACGACAAGAAGTTCCTGCTGACCGCGGCCGACAACCTGACATTCGACGGTTCGTCGGTGCGCGGCTTCTCTCAGCAGGCCGAGTCGGACCTGCGGCTGGCCGTGGACTGGACGGCGTTCTACTGGCTGCCGGCCGACGTGTTCGGCCCCGGCAAGGTCCTCGTCTTCGGCTTCGTGGAGGAGCGGGACGGCAGGCCGTACGACGCCGACATGCGGACGCGGCTGAAGTTGTACGCCGAAGAACTCTACTCGCGGGACGGCACCGTCGCGCAGGCGTCGAACGAGATCGAGGGTTTCCTGTTCAAGGGCCGTGACGCCGAGCGGCAGTTCCACGTGAACGGGCAGTTCGAGTTCCTCTCCACGGGCGGCTACTACCACTCGCTGCCTGGCGATGCCCTCCGCCGGTTCATCGATAACTCCGCCGAGGTCCAGCGGGCGCTCGGGTTCGCGAACGAGAAGGACCACCCGGAAGTGGCGCCCTCTCAGTTCGAGATGAACTACTCCTACGCCGAGGCGTGCGTCGCCGCCGACCAGGTGCAGTTGTACAAGCTGATTTGCCGCCAGGTGGCGCAGCAGATGGACATGACGGCCTCCTTCCTGCCGAAGCCGGTGACGGGTGTGAACGGCAGCGGCATGCACACCAACCTGTCGCTGGCCCGGGGCGGTTGCAACCTGTTCTGGGATCCCAGCGGCGAGGACAACCTTGCGTCGTTCGGCTGGTCGTTCATCGACCGGCTGCTGACCAGCGCGAACGATATCTGCCTGGTGCTCAACTCGAGCGTCAACGCCTACCGACGGCTCGATCCCCACTTCGAGGCGCCAAACCAGATCAAGGCGTCGGCGATCAACCGCGGCGCCATGGTGCGAATCCCGCTCGCCAACGAGAAGTCGGCGCGGATCGAGGTGCGGTCGATCGGCCCGGACGCAAACCCGTACATGACGATCTACACGCTGCTCAAGACCGGCCTCGAAGGGCCGCTGCCCAAGGAAGCGGACAAGGACCTCCGGCAGTCGCGCACGCGTTTCCTGCCCGACAACATCTACGACGCCATCCGGCTCTTCAAGTCGAGCCGCTTTGCGGGCGAGTTGCTGGGTGACTCGGTGCAGGAGAAGTTTGCCGACGTGAAGCAGATGCAGGCGGACCGGTGCCCCAAGGCGCTCGGGGCGCTCATCAAGACAGCCGAAGTGCAGTTCCACCACGAGGTGACGAACCAGTACCTGTGGAGCCGGTTCTGAGATAGCGGTGATGTGGCGCACGGCTTCTGTCGCTCTCCTGTTCACGGTCGGCCTCTGGCCGGGTGCGGCTCGCGCTCTCGCGGCGGATGCGCAGGTCAGGGGCCGTGTCCTCGACGCGACGACCTCGGCTCCGCTGGCCCGCGTGACGATCGCCGCCGGCGACCAGCAGGCGCAGACCGACGCCGGCGGGCGCTTTGAGTTACGGCTCGCGCCCGGCGAGTGGCGCGTCACCGTTGTCGCCTCCGGCTATCTCGAGTTCGAGGAGCGCATCCGCCTGGCCGCCAACGAGGTTCGCACCCTCGAGATCCTGCTCGTCCACAGGAGAGCCTACGAAGAGCGCGTCGAGGTCGTCGCGCCGCGCGCACCGGTCGAGCGCCCCGCGACCATCCCGATCGAAACGCGGCAGGTCCTCTCTACCGCCGGCACCGGCGATAACATCTTCCACGTGCTGCAGACGATGCCCGGTGTGGTGGCGACCGAGGAGTTCGGCAGCCGCCTGTCGGTGCGCGGCGGGTCTCCGGACCAGAACCTCACGATCATGGACGGCGTCGAGATCCACAACCCGTATCGCCTGTTCGGCCTGACGAGCGCGTTCAACCCGGAGACGGTTCGCCGCTTCGAGCTCACGGCCGGTGGGTTCAGCGCGGCCTACGGCGACCGGTTGTCGTCACTGCTCCTGGTGGAGAACCGCGGCGGCGACCAGACACGCCGCTTCAAGGCGTCCGCGGCGCTGAGTATGACCGACGGCAACATCGTGGCCGAAGGCCGGCTGCCGGGCGGGATCAACGGCTCGTGGATTGCCACCGCCAGGCGCACCTACTACGACCTTGTCGCCAACCGCATCGTCGGCACCGACCTGCCGTCGTTTGCCGACCTCCAGGCCAAGGGTGTGTGGGACGTCAGGCCCGGGCACCGCGTGTCGCTCTTCACCCTGGTCAGCCGCGAAGACACCGATGCGGCCTTCGACGGCAGCGCGCCCGGCGAGCGGGGCGCGCTGGTCGCGAGGACGCGGAACGAGGTGGTGTCGGCACGCTACGAGGCGCAGTTCGGGGCGCGCGGGACATCGACCACCACCGTGTCGTGGTATCGAAATACCGACAGGCTCGTGTTCGACGGCCGTATCCGGCCGGAGAACCGGCGATCGAACACGCCACTCGACAACGCCTCGCCGTTGACCGACATTGCCTTCGCCCGCGACCTCACCGTGAAGGACACGTCCGTCCGTCAGGAATTCGGGATCGTCGCGCCGGGCGGCCAGGTGATCGAAACCGGCTTCGAGGTGCACCGCCTGGACACGGGGCTGGACTGGGCCGCGTCGTTCGACCGCGACCTGGTGCAGGGCAACGGGTCGAGCATCCAGGGGGGCGCGGGCTTGCCCTCAAACCTCAGTTCCTGGCGGCCGGCCTCGCGGTCCGCCGCATGGATCCAGGACCGGTTGACGATCGCACGTCGGCTGTCGATCGAGCCCGGCCTGCGATTCGACTACAGCACGTTCAACGCGCGCGGGTCGCTATCGCCGCGAGTGGCCGCGACGTTCCGGCTGGATCCCACCGTGAGAGTGCGGGCATCCGGCGGACTGTTCTACCAGAGCCCGGGCTGGGAGAAGCTGCTGCAGTCGGACTACCTGGTTGATCTCACACCGGCAGGCGACGTCGGGTTGGCCAGCGAACGGTCGGCGCACATCGTGCTGTCGATGGAGAAGGACCTGGGCCCCGCGGTGCTGATGCGCGTCGAGGGCTACTACAAGACGTTCAGCGACCTGATCACCGGTCGGCTGGAAACGGAGGCGGAACGAGCCGTGCGCCTCAGCCAGTACGACTTCCCGGCCGAGTTGCAGTGGAGCGTGCCTCGCGAGCCTTTGATCACGAGCTCGCCGGGCAACGACGGAACGGGGCGCGCCTACGGCATCGACCTGTTCGTGTCCCGATCCGCGCCAGTCGGGCGAACGGGAGTGACCGGCTGGGCCTCCTACACGCTCGGCTTCGCCAACCGGACGGCCTACGGCCGGACGTACCCGTTCGAGTACGACCGCAGGCACGCGCTGAGCATCGTGGGCAACTATCGCATCGGCCCGCGGCTCGACATCGGCGTGACCGCCCGCATCGCGTCGGGCTTTCCGCGAACACCGGTCATCTCTCTTCGGGTGGCGTCGGTGGAGGACGCGCGGGGGCGCCTCGTACCCGCGCGCGATGCGGATGGGCTGCTGGTCTACACGGTGGACGGCGGCGGGGTGGACAACCTGAACACCGCGCGCCTGCCGCTCTTCGCGCGGGTGGACATCCGGGTCACCTACCGCCCGCGCGGCGCCACAGGCCGATGGGAACTCTACGCGGACGTGATCAACGCGCTGAACCGGAAGAACGCCGGCGAGATCCGGACCGAACTCCAGTACGATCCGGCATCCGACCGGCCCGCGCTGATCGAAACGCGCGGTGGCGCGATCCCGCGCCTGCCGTCCATCGGCCTACGGGTGCGGTTCGAGCCGTAGCCGTCGAGTCCGGCTCCCCGTGCAGAGCCGGACCGCGACACCTGGATACTCCTTACTTCACCATCTCGTACACCATCACCTTGAACGACCCCGGCACCATCGTCGGCCGTCCCGGCTTGCCGTCAGCGCCCGCGGTGCCGGGCTTGTATTCGGCGGCGGCCGCGTAGAGCCGGTGCGTGGCCGGATCCAGTGTCATCGTCCTGGTGCGCTCAGGAGTCGCCAGCTTCTGGACAACGGTCAGCTTGCCGGCATCGACCCTCGCGACCGTCATCGTCCCGTCGCTGCTCGACGCAAAGGCGAAGCCGGTACCGGGATCGAACGCGTTGGCGTCCACGCCAGGCCCGATCGGCACGTTGCCGAGCACCTTGCCGTTCGTGCTGTCCATCATGACCATCATGCTATTCGAACAGCCGATGAACAGCCGGTGGTTCACCAGGTCGATCGCGAGGCCCGACGCTTCCTCGCCCGGCGCGATCGGCCAGGTGTTCACGATGGCGTGTGTCGCCGTGTCGATGACGACCACCGTGCTCGTATCCTCGATGTTGTTGTAGATGCGGCCGGCCTTGACGTCCTCCACCGCGAACTCCGGTTTGCCCGGCAGGGTGATGGTGGCCTTCACCGCGCCCGTGGTCGCGTCGAAGACGGTTGCCGACTTGCCCGTGCCGTTGAACGTGTAGACCTCCTTGTGGACGGGCTCGTAGAGAATCGCGTCCGGGTTCTGACCGGTCTCGACGCTTGACAGAATCTGAAGCGTCTTCAGATCGACGATCGCCGCCTTGTTCTCGCGCCCGTTGCTCACAAAGCCGCGGCCGAGACCTGGTGCGATCGCGAAGCCGTGCACGCCGGGCGTGGGGCTGACTTCGCCGACGACCGCGTTCTTCTCCATGTCGATCACCACCACGCTGGTGCCGTGGGTGACGTAGAGTCGCTTGGCCGCCGAATCGACCGAAGCGTAGTCCCATCCGCCGTCGGTGCCGACGGGGATTTCCTTCAGGAGCCGATACGGTCCCTCGGCCGCCCCGAGGGGCGCATGCCAGGCGATGACGCAGGCAACGAGCGCGACGAGTGCGAGCACGATCGACAGTTTCTTCATATGTCCTTCTCCGTTCTCCGTTTTCCGTTCCGCGTTCTCCGTTCGCGTTTTCCGTTCAGGCCGATGTCATTCAGCGGCCTGCTACCTGCCGGCCGTCCGCGATACGAGCACCAGGTTGCCGTCCTTTACAAGCCCGATGCCTGGCGCATAAATCTTGTATTCCTTGTGCTTGACGATCTTTCCCCGCTGCTGGTCCTGCTACTTCTTCTCCGGCGGCGGCGCGGGCACCAGCTTGCCGTCCGGTGTGAAGGTCGCACTGGCCTTGGCGGCGCCCTTGAGCGCCATCTCGTACTGGATGGTTTCGCCCTTCATGAGCTTCTCCGCCTTGGTAATCGTGGCCTTCGGATACAGTTGCTTCAGCGCGGCGGCGACCGGTGCGGGCAGATCAGCCGGTTTGATCTGTTCTTCGAACTCGACAACCGTGCCGTCGGGGTTGTAGATGATGTCCCGGTTCATGCCCTTGTCCACGCTCTCGACCTCGTACACCGTCTTGCCACCCTCGGTTTCCTTTGCCGAGTTCTTGATCACGGCGTCGGGATACGACTTCTTGAACGCGGCTGTCACGGCCGCCGGTAACTGGACCTTCGCGGCTGGCTTCTTCGCCTCGGCCTTCTCGCCGTCTTCCTTCTCCTGTTTCGCCTCTTTCTTCACGACCGGCTTCTGCGTCGCCGGTTTCGTGGTGGCCTGCTGCGCGCCCACTGCGACGCCGAACGACACAACGATGGCGGCGACCGTTCCCCACGTCCAGACTCTGCTCATTGCTGCCTCCGTTCAACGACAGGCGGTATGGCCTGTGCTGTGCACACCTTCGGGTTCATCCCGCGCGATGTCCGTTCTCCTTCGACGACCGTTCCAGGGCGGGAAGCACGATGCTGAACACGCTTCCCCGCCCCGGTGACGACTCCACCGTCAGACGACCTCCATTGGCTTCGACCGCCCAGCGAGCGATCGAAAGGCCGAGACCGGCTCCGCCGGCCGCCCGCGACCGCGCCTCGTCCACCCGGTAGAAACGATCGAAGATGCGCGGCAGGTGGGAGGGCTCGATGCCAGGCCCGTCATCCGCCACCTCGATCACCGCCTCGCTGTCGCGTCGCACGACGCGCAGCACGATCGTCCGTTCGTCCGGGCTGTACTTGATGGCGTTGTCCACCAGGTTGATCAGCGCCTGGCGAAGCGTGCCGCGATCGGCGCTCGCGAACACGGCTGTTTCCCCATCGACCACCAGCCGCTGATGCTTCTCCTCGGCCAGCACGCCGAAGTCGGCCACGACCTCTTGCGCGAGTTCGCGCAGGTCGGCGTTGACCAGCCGGAGAGCGATTTGTCCCGCGTCCGCCCGCGACAGCATCAAGAGGCCGTCAACGAGCGTCGTGAGCCGTTCCGCCTCCTCGAGGAGGCTGCCGACGATCTCGCGGTAGTCCGCCTCGCTCCGTCGCTCGCGGAGGCCGATCTCGCCTACGCTGCGGATGGCGGTCAGCGGCGTGCGCAGTTCGTGCGAGGCGTCGGCGGTGAACCGGCGCAGCGTGTCGAACGAGTGTTCGAGGCGGGCCAGCGCGCCGTTGATCACCGTCGCGAGCTGCCCGAACTCATCGCGGGGATCTTCGACCGGAAGGCGGTCCTCGAGATGTTCCGCCGTGATCCTCCGCGCGCGCGGCGGTGAACTCCTGCAACTCGTGTTGGGCCGCCTGCTCGCTCCGGCCGACGCGCACGACGATGGTCCGGTCGCCGATCGTGGCCCGCGCGACCAGCGCACGGACTCGTCGTCCATCCGACAGGCGCACACTCGACGCGCCGGCCTGGCCCGAGACGGGAGCCCCCCGCATCGGCGGCAACTCCGGCCGGGGCCCTGCGAGCGACAACCGGCGGCCGTCGCCAGACCAGGTCTCGAGCCAGGGAAGCTCGCCGCCCGTCCGTTCGCTCGACGACATCATCGGCATCGCGAGGCCGGGCAGGTCGGCAGCGGGCGCCTGTCGCAGCCACCCGGTGACGAGGGCCACGTCCCCTTCGAGCTGGCTGTCGAGCGCTTCGTACAAGTCGTCGCGGACCTGCGCCAGTACGGCGGCCGCGTAGGCCGACACCACCAGCAGGAGCCCAAGCGCGAACCACAGCGCGAGCCTGGCGCGGACGCTGCGCGGCCAGGCGCGCCGCAGCCCAGTTGCGGTCGTTCCCGGCGGCGCGTCGTTCATGGTTCACCCTCGCGCATCACGAAGCCGACACCTCGGACGGTGTGAATCAGCCGCACGTCCGCCTCCCGGTCCACCTTCCGCCGCAGCCGCATGATGTGCACGTCGATGACGTTGTCGAGCGGCGTCCCCCGGGCCGGCTCGTTCCACACCTCGCGCGCGATCATGCCCCGCGACACGACCTGGCCCTGGTGCCGCAGCAGGAACTCGAGCAGCGTGAACTCCAGCGCGGTGAGCGCGAGGGTCCGCCCCGCGCGGGTGGCCGTTCGCCCGGCGGCGTCGACCTGGAGGTCGGCCAGTGCCAGCCGCGGCGATGGTTCGGGGCGGCCCCGCCGCAACAGGGCCCGGATGCGTGCAAGCAGTTCGGCGAAGGCGAACGGTTTCACCAGGTAGTCGTCGGCGCCCGCATCGAGGCCGGCGACTCGATCGGAAACGGTATCCCGGGCTGTCAGGATCAGCACGGGCGTCGGGTCACCGGAGCGACGCAGTTCCGAGAGGATCTCGATCCCGTCGCGGCCGGGCAGCATCAGGTCGAGCACCACCAGGTCGAAGCCGCCCGATCCGGCCAGCGACAGGCCGTCCTCTCCGGCCGCCGCCAGGACCACGTCGTACCCTTCGGCCCCGAGACCGTCCCGCAGGGCCCGTGCCACTTTCGCCTCGTCCTCGACGACCAGGATGCGCGTCACAGCGCTCGTTTGTACCGCAACGGGAGAGGCAGCGCCACTGAAGTTTTTCTGAATGTTTTCCTGAACGTCTTTCCCTCCTACGTCGCAGCGCGCGTGCGCCCCCCGCCCGCGTGGTCTCACCGGGGCGATCTCCCGCAGGTCTCGACGACCGCCTCGCGGGCCAGGTTCAGCGGCTGGTCGAGCGCGGGAGTTGCTCCCAGTCGTAGCCGGGACGGGTCAGCAGCCGATGGTCTTCGATTGGTCGTCCGACGGTGAAATGGTAGAGGCTCCGAAACGCCTGGGACTCGAACCCCATGAGATCGTGCATGGCGGGGTCGAAGTAGCATCCGATGCCTGTGCCGCGCACGCCCGCGGCCTCGGCCTCCAGGTAGAGCACCTGCCCGACCGTTCCCGCCTCCCAGAACAGGCGACGGTAGAACCACGACCCGAACGTGGCGATCGGTTCCTCGAACTTCGCCACCATGCCGAGGCTGAAGCAACTGTCGCCGGCAATCGACTGGTCACAGCTGATGCGCGCGGCTGCGGACCGGGCATCACCCTCGAGCAGGAGGAACAAGGGAAGGTCGTCCGGGAGACCGGCCGCCGGCCGCCACTGGAACTCCGGCCTGGCCGCCGCGCGCAGCTCGATGAGCGCCCGGGACGACCGCGGCAACGCGTAGAGGCCCGGCGCCACGCCCTCGACGCGATGGACGAAGACAGCCAGGTGAACCAACGGTGGCCACGCGAGCGCGTTCCACGGCGCGGAGGCTTGCGGCAGCAGGCGCTCGAGCATCCGCACGAAGTCCGCGCGACCCAGGGTGAACGCCGGATCGAAATCGAGCGCGCTACGGCGGCCGAGAATCAGGGTTCGCGCGTCGAGCGTCCGCGGCGGCATCGGCCGTCGCGTCGGGGGCCACTCGGGGCGCGGAAGGGCAGTCGCACCAGGGGGTTTGGTCGCTGCTCGGGCCACCTCGTCGATCACGGGCCACGCCACGTGACCCTCGCTGAGCCGGCTCGGCGTGCCCAACCACTCGGCCTCGCGCGCCGAGGCCACGAGCGCGGACGACTCGGCCGGCAGGCGGTCGCGATCCAGGGGTCCGTGTGAGACGAGAACGAGGCAGTCGGCGTCCTCGCTTTCCCCGTCCGGGGCCGGGCGGTCGATCCCAAGCAGCGCGGCGACCGCGACGTCGGACCACCCGGGCAGGACGGCCAGGTCCCAGCCAAGCAGGGAAGCAGAAAACGCGAGGGCGGCGATCGCGTGGCCGACGTCGTGCTGGCAGTACCGGTACGCGCGCTCACCGTACTTCCAGGCTTCCCGCCAGTGGATCGACGCCAACCCGACGAGGAACGCCCCGGGAATCGTCGCTTCGGACTCGAGACGGCACCTGGTTTCCAGGGCGTGAAGGTCAGCCCGGTAGTGGTAGACGCCTGGTGAGTCGTTGACGCCTTCAACGGCGCCTGACACCACGTACGCCTCGGTGGGATGGAGGTTGCCGCTCGACGGGTTCACCCGGAGCGGCCAGCGTTCGTGGCCCGCCTCCTTCCAGGCCGAGAGGCCCATCGCGTAGCGAAGGAAGGAGCCGATCGAACGGACGTCCACGCGTTGGGCCGGGACGGCGCCCGGGAAATACAAGTCGTCGAACGCGACCGGGGGCCAGGCGTCCGGGTGCTCGCGTGGCAGTTCGAGAAGGGGCGCGTGCCGATATGCGCGAAACGGGCTCGGCATCGTCGCGAAGTCGAGATGCCCGAGCGAACGCGCGAAGCGGTCGAGGTGATGGAAGGTGCGGTCGTGGTAGTCGAAAACGGTCACAGTACTTGCAGGTTACCACCGGCACGCTGCCGACTCGCTGTCTGCCTGTCGATATCGACCACGTAGACGGCAGAGAACGCTACGCGACTGGGTAGTCGGTTCGATTCGCCGCGGACCGGAGGGTGCGTGGTGACGTGGCAGGGAAGATCCGTGCACGAGTTCAGCCCGGCGTCGCGGTAGCCGGGAAAGCGATCCAGGGCCAGCCTGAACTGCTCGGCGGCGAGCGGTGGTTGCGTGCACTTGACGTGCGCGATGCCCGGGTTGTTCGCGCCCTCGGCCGTCTGCCGGTATCGTTCTGCCTCGGAGGGGAGGTTCCTGGCGGCGTCCCAGTTCCCGAGGAGCAGGTGAAGCGTCCCGTGCTGGAAGCTCAGTCTCCAGCCCTCCGGGTACGGGTCCGGCCCGTCCGGTTCCAGCACGACATCGGGGGCTGCATGCCGTGTCCTGCTGGTCGGTTGGTGGCGCGGGCGGCGATCCTACAGTCTGTTCGTCTCGCAGATCGTTCACGACGATTACGGCGTACCTGTTCGTGGAGAACTTCCAGCCGCGTTGACGCATTCATGAGCGGTGGAGGCGGTCTAACAAGCGCGTGAACCCGACGACGGGCGGAGCGCCCTCGCGGAAGATCGTTGCCCCACGCTGGCCCGCCACGGCTTACGTGGCGTTAGACGGATGCGAAGCCGGGTCTCGTAGATGGTGACGATCGCACCTCGATCGAGCTCGGCGCCAATGATCGGGAGGTTCGCTAAGAGGAGAACCGCCTGCCGATCGGGGCGACGCGGGGCGCGCCCGCGGAACAGCACCACCGAGGGTTTCGTCTCTCGACGGAAGGCCAAGAGTGCACCGAAATCCGTATCGGCCGACAGGATCGTCCGTCCTTCGGCCGCGGCAAGCTGGAACAGATGCGGGTCTGTCGCCGCATGAAGACCCCGGCTTCGGACGTGAACCGCGTCGTGGCCGGCCTCGTTCAGCACGTCCGCGACGCGCGGCGAGAGCGCGTTGTCGACGAGGAACTTCATCGTTGGGAGGCGAGAGGAAGTTCCCGCTCGCGGACGGCTTCGGCGGCGAACTGGAGCGCTTCTCTGACGTCGCCCGCGTCGAGATCCGGGTACGCCTCGAGGATCTCGGCGGTCGTCATCCCTTCGGCGACCATGCCGACGACCGTTGCAACCGGAATTCGAAGACCCCGTATGCAGGGCACGCCGCCGAGCTTCTGCGCGTCGACGGTGATTCGGGTGAAGTCCATGCCGGTTCTCAACCTCTTGTACAGTATACCCTCACGAGCCGACCGGGAGGCGATGCTCCCTTGGTCGGCCCAACGCCTGATACGGCTGGATGGGGCGACCTGCGCCATCGTGGTGGTGTGTGGCGGACATGTCAAGAGGCTTGCGTGAGGCTTGACCCTCGCCTGACCCTCGCCTGACTTTTGGCTTGACCCTCGCCTTGACACGCCATCCAATTTCGGTGGAGACTACGGGCGGCATTCGGCCATCACCTGTCTCTGCTCGCGGAGACGGGCAGACTCGACGCGCACTCGACCCCACGGGTTACCAAGGAACGGGTATCCAAGAGGCGTTCGGCGGCCAGAACGAACGGGCGGTTTGAACGAGGGTTCCGTACACGGTCTCAGGGTTGGTCGGCGGTGTGTGCCAGCGCTCGGTGCTGACGCTGCGCGGCGGGTGATTCCAGGTCGACGAATGCTTTCGTCGCTGCCCTTTTTTTGGATCCCCTGATTCCGCCCGCAGCCTCCTCCCTGCCTGCGCTCGCTCACCCGACACGGCAACCGTGATCAGCCATGGGGCGCCGTGCGTGTGTACACGCGCGCGTCCTCGAGGAGATCCGACCATGTTCGACGCGACCGATTCGGCCGCGAGCGGATCGACGCCGGGCGTGCAGGCCCCGCGCGTCGGCGTGTTCGTCTGCCACTGCGGCGGCAACATCTCGGACGTCGTGGACGTCAAGCGCGTGGCCGAGGAGGCCGCGCGGATGCCGGATGTCGTGTTCACCACGACGCACATGTTTCACTGCTCGGACCCGGGGCAGGCGCTGATCGAGCAGAAGATCCGGGAGCACGCCCTGACGCGTGTCGTCGTGGCCGCCTGCTCGCCGACGCTCCACCAGATCACGTTCCGCCGCGCAGTGGAGCGGGCCGGCCTCAACCAGTACCTGTTCGAGCACGTGAACATCCGCGAGCACGTCTCGTGGGTCATCGAGGACAAGGAGGCAGCCACTGCCAAGGCCTCGCGCCTGGTGCGGGCGGCGGTGAACCGCGCGCGCCTCCTCGTCCCCCTCGACAAGCGGCGCATCCCGATCCACCCGGCCGCGCTCGTCATCGGCGGCGGCGTGGCCGGCCTGATGGCCGCGCGCGACCTGGGTGATCGCGGCATGAAAGTGACGCTCATCGAGAATCGTCCCTTCCTCGGGGGGCGGATGGCGCAGCTCTGGAACGTCTTCCCGACCAACGAGGAGGCGCGCCCGCTGCTCAGCGATTTGGTGCGCGACGTGGTCAAGCACCCGCTCATCACGATTCTCACCGGCGCCCACGTCGTGAACTCGGAAGGTGTCGTCGGCGACTTCAAGACGAAGATCAAGATCGACGCGCGCGGCGTGGACGAGCGCCTGACGTACCCCGGCAACGCGATTGCCGCCTGTCCCGAGGAGACGATCAGCGAGTTCGACTTCGCGCTGAGCCGCCGCAAGGCGATCTACATGCCGTACCCCGGGTGCTTCCCGCCGATCCCGGCCATCGACTGGCACACCTGCACCAAGTGCGGCAAGTGCGTGGCGGCCGTGGGCGGCAAGGGCATCAACCTGGACGCGAAGCCGCGCGAATTGACGCTTCACTCGGGCGTCATCATCCTCGCGACCGGCTACGATCCGTACGAACCGCTGCTCGGCGAGTACGGCTACGGCATCTTCCCGAAAGTGATCACGCTGCAGCAACTCCACCGGATGCTCGATCCGGAAGGGCCGACGGCCGGTGCGCTGCCGTTCGACAGTAACACGCCGGTGCGGATCGGGTTCCTCCACTGCGTGGGCGCGAGGCAGATCGACGGCGTGAACGCGCCGCAACCCGACGGCAAGGTGAAGGACTACTGCGCCCGCACCTGCTGCACCGCGGCGATGCACGCCGCCGTGGCGTTGAGGGAGCGCTTCCCCAAGTCCCACATCACGTCGTTCTACCAGGACATGCGCACCTACGGTCGCGGCCATGAGGAGTACTACGAGCAGGCATCCCAGCTGGGCGTGCTGTTCGTGCGGTACAGCCCGTGGCATCCTCCGCGCGTGGACAAGGACCGCGCGGGCAAGTGGCCGGTCGTGGTGCGGACGAACGATCTGCTCACCGACGGCCTGCCGATCGAGGTGCCGCTCGATCTCCTGGTGCTCGCCACCGGCGTCGTGCCGCACGACATCAGCGAGCTGGTGACGATGTACTCGTGCGCCGTCGGCTACGACAGCTTCCTGCTCGAGGTGCACCCGAAGCTGCGGCCGGTGGAGCTGGCCGTGTCGGGCGTGTTCCTCGCCGGCTGTTGCCAGGGGCCGATGGACATCACCGAAGCCTGCTCCGCGGCCTCGGCTGCCGCGTCGAAGGCGGCCGCCATGATCTCGCAAGGCCAGGTGGAGATGGACCCGTTCATCGCCAGCGTGGACGAAGAGGTGTGCACCGGCTGCCAGACGTGCCTGACCGTCTGCCCCTACGACGCGATCGTGCGCGACGAGGCGCGCGGTCTCGCGATCGTGAGCGAGGCGCTCTGCACCGGCTGCGGCACGTGCGCCGCCGCCTGTCCGAGCTCCGCGATCCAGCAGGCCGGCTTCAACGATCGGCAGGTGCGGGCCGAGATCGACGTGCTCCTCGGCCCCGTCGTCGGGCGCGGGCCGGTTCAGGCGCCCGCCGAAGTCGTGACGTAGGGCGGGCCTCCAGGCCCGCCGATCCCAAGGGAGAGCCGCTCATGAGTCAGGTGGAGACCGTGCAGCCCCCCGCCGAGACCGAGACGCCACTGGCGTGGGAGCCGCGCATCATCGCGTTCCTCTGCTACTGGTGCTCGTACACGGGCGCCGACAACGCCGGCACGTCGCGCCTCAAGTACCCGGCCAACGTGGACATCATCCGGGTGATGTGTTCGGGCCGGGTCGATCCGGATCTGATCATGATCGCCTTCGCGCAGGGCGCCGATGGCGTGATGGTGTGCGGCTGCCACATCGGCGACTGCCACTACATCGCCGGCAACCACAAGACGATGACGCGGATGCCGCTGCTGTCCCGGGTCCTCCAGGACTTCGGCATCGAGCCCGAGCGGTTCGTCCACGAGTGGGTCAGCGCGGCCGAGGGTGACAAGTTCGCCAGGCTCGTGCGTCAGGTGACCGAGCAAGTGCGCCAAGTCGGCCCGCTCGACTGGCCCGGACGGATGTACCGGCGTGGTGTCGGGCACGGCGAGGACCTCCAGCCGTGGGGAGACCAGGCATGACCACGAATGGTGCCACGAGCGACCGCCAACCGGGCAAGCTGAGGCTCGGGATGTACTGGGCGTCGAGCTGCGGCGGCTGCGATATCTCGCTGCTCGAGATCGGCGAGCACCTCCTCGAGTTGATCGAGGTGGCCGACATCGTTCTCTGGCCGTGCGTGGCCGACTTCAAGTACCGCACGGTGGCAGACTACCCGGACGGGTACATCGACGTCTGCCTCTTCAACGGCGGCATCCGCAGCTCGGAGCAGGAGCAGATTGCGCGCCTCGTTCGCCGCAAGAGCCGGACGCTCGTGGCCTACGGCGCGTGCGCCATGGACGGCGGCATCCCGGCGCTGGCGAACCTCAAGAGCACGCGCGAGATCTTCGACGCCGTCTACCACAGCAACCCGTCGTTGCAGAATCCCGGCCACGTCGAACCGCAGACGCACTGGGCGACGCCGCAGGGCGACCTCGAGTTGCCGCGTCTCTACCCGCAGGTGCTCCGCCTGGCCGACGTCGTCGAGGTGGACTACCAGATTCCAGGGTGCCCGCCGGTGGGGACGCAGGTCTGGAAGGTTTTGCAGGCGGTGGTGGCCGGCGAGGTGCCGGCCCGAAACGCCGCCGTGCGCGTTGGCTGCGACAACCGCTCGGTCTGCGACGAGTGTCATCGCGAGAAGCGCAAGGTCCGAATCAAGGAGTTCAAGCGGCCACACCTGGCGATTCCAGAGCCCAACTGGTGCCTGCTCGAACAGGGGTTCGTCTGCCTGGGCGCCTCCACCCGCAGCGGCTGCGGCGCGTTGTGTCCCAAGGCCGAGCTGACGTGCCGCGGGTGCTACGGCAGCGCGGGCCTGGCGACCGATCAGGGCACGGCGATGCTGAGCGCCATCGGGTCGGTGATGGACGCGGTCACCGAGGAGCGCGCGAACGAATTGGTGGGCCAGATCGCCGACCCGACAGGCACCTTCTACCGATTCAGCCTGGCGTCGAGCACCCTGAAGGCGCACCGCTAGCCCGGACTGTTCATGAATGCTGGAACAGTCCGCCCTTCGGGCTTCGACTTCGGCCAGCATTCTCGAGCCTCCGCTCAGGGCTAGCCCTGAGCAAGGCGCGTCAGCGCCGCGTCGAAGCCGGCACTGACCTGGAGACCAATGACGACGGCGCGTTATGAGCGAACACGTCAGTGTCCGCGAATAACGCGGGCTAGGCGGAACCATGCGGGACGAGGAGCGAACGATGACGACCCCGGCAGCGACTTCCGCCAGCCCGTACCGGCGGATCAGCATCGACCCGATCACCCGGCTCGAAGGGCACGGCAAGATCGACATCTTCCTGGACGCCGACGGCGAGGTGGCCGACTGCTTCTTCCAGGTGCCCGAGCTGCGCGGTTTCGAGAAATTCTGCGAGGGACGCCCCGTCGAGGAGATGCCGCGCATCACGTCGCGAATCTGCGGCGTCTGTCCCGAGGCGCACCTGATGGCCTCGGCCAAGGCGTGCGACGCCGTCTACAAGGTGTCGCTCCCGCTCACCGCGCGCCTGATTCGCGAGCTGCAGTACGACATCTTCTTCGTCACCGATCACGCCACCCACTTCTACGCCCTGGCGGCGCCCGACTTCGTCATGGGACCCACCAGCAACCCGGCCGAGCGCAACCTGATCGGCGTCATCCGCAAGCTGGGCGTCGGCGTCGGCCAGCAGGTGATCCAGGCCCGCAAGTGGGGGCACGAGGCGGCCGCCATCTTCGGCGGCCGGCCCATCAATCCCGAGAACGCCATCCCAGGCGGCGTCTCGAAACCGATCACCGTGGCGGAGCGGGACCGGCTCGAGGAGATCGTCCGCTACATGGTGGAGTTCTCCAAGTTCACGGTCGGCGTGCTGCGCGATCAGGTGCTGGCCAACGCGCAATACGTGGACCTGATCCTCAACGGACCCTACTACCACGAGACCTACTCGATGGGCCTCGTGGACGAGAAGAACCGCACCAACTTCTACGACGGGAAGGTGCGCGTCGTCGATCCGGACGGCCACGAGCTGTGCAAGTTCGCGCCGCGCGACTATGCCAAGCACGTGGCCGAGCGCGTCGAGCCCTGGAGCTACCTCAAGTTCCCCTACCTCGCTCAGGTCGGCTGGAAGGGATTCGTGGACGGCAAACAGTCGGGCGTCTACCGCGCCACGCCGCAAGCGCGGCTCAACGTGGCCGACGCGATGAGCACGCCGATGGCCCAGGAAGCCTACGAGGAGTACTTCCAGACGCTGACCGGCGACCGCAGCGGACGCAAGATGGTCCACCACACGCTGGCCATGCACTGGGCCCGGGTCGTCGAGATGGTGAACGCCGCGGAGCGCGCGCTGGAACTGGTGCGCCACCCGGAACTGACCCATCCCGAGAACTACCGCGTGGTCCCCCACGACACGCCCACCGAGGGCGTCGGCATCGTCGAGGCGCCGCGCGGCACGCTCGTCCATCACTACGTCACCGACGAGAACGGCATCATCCGCAAGGCGAACCTGGTGGTTGGCACCACCAACAACCACGCGGCGATCTGCATGTCGATCAAAAAGGCGGCGCAAGGGCTGATCCACAAGGGCAGCGACGTCACCGAGGGTGTGCTGAACATGATCGAGATGTCGTTCCGCGCCTACGACCCGTGCTTCGGCTGCGCCACCCACAGCTTGCCGGGCCAGATGCCGCTCGTCGTCCGCGTGCGTGACGTCGACGGCACCGTCATCACGGAGGGCCGGCGCTGACGCCTGGCGCGAGAAGGAGCACGGACCATGGCTGATATCCGGGATCGGTACGACGCGCTCGTGATCGGCGGCGGCATCGCGGGCATGCAGGCGGCACTCGACCTTGGCGAGCAGGGCTTCGAGGTGCTGCTCGTCGAGCGAACGCCGTCGATTGGCGGCGTCATGGTGGGCCTCAACAAGGTGTTCCCCACGCTCGACTGCTCGAGCTGCATCTGCACGCCGCGCATGGCGGAATCGGCTCACCACCCGCGCATCCGCCTGCAGACCTACACCGAGGTGCGCCACGTGGAGGCTCTGGGCACCGGGTTCCGCGTCGAGCTCGACTGCAAGCCGCGCTACCTGGACGAGGAGACGTGCATCGGCTGTGACGAGTGCGAGCTGGCCTGCCCCATCGAGGTGCCGCACGAGTTCGACTACGGCCTTGGCGCCCGCCGCGCCATCTACATCCCGCACGGCAACGCCATCCCCCAGAAAGCGGTGCTCGACGTCGAGCACTGCATCTTCTGCGGCAAGTGCGAGAGGGTCTGTCCGACCAACTGCCTCGACTTCACCGCCGAGTCGCGCACGGTCCATGTGGATGTGGGCGCCGTCATCGTCGCGACCGGCTTCGAAATTCTGCCGATGGGCACCAAGCCGGAGTATGGCGGCAGGCTGCCCAACGTCATGAACCCGATGGCCATGGAGCGGATCCAGTCCAGCAACGGGCCCTACGGACGCGTGCTGCGCCCGGCCGACGGCAAGATCCCCCGGTCGATTGCCTACATCCAGTGCGCCGGCAGCCGCGACCGCTCGATCGGCGTGCCGTACTGTTCGCGCGTCTGCTGCATGTATGCCCTCAAACAGGCGCTGCTCCTCAGGCACTACATCCACGACGTGGACGTCACCCTCTACTACATGGATATCCGCGCCTTCGGCAAGGGCTACGAGCAGTTCTACCGCCGTGCCGTCGCCGAGGGAGTGAAGGTGGTCAAGGGCAAAGTGGCGCGCGTCACCGAGGCGGAGAACTTCGACCTCCTGTTGCGCGTCGAACTGCTCGACGAAGGGGGGCGGGTGGACGAGCATCGCTACGACCTCGTCGTGCTCAGTCAGGGGCTCATCCCCGCGTGGCACGCGGACGGTATCATCGACATCGAGGAGGACGCCGACGGCTTCGTCCACACGCCCGAGATCAAGCTCAACCCGTCGTTCACGACGATGCCCGGCGTGTTCGTGGGCGGCGTCGCGGCGGGCCCCAAGGATATCCCCGACGCGATCGTGGAGGCAGGGGAGGCGGCGATGGCCGCCGCCAACTACCTGAAGCGCTTTCGGTGGCGGTCGCGCACGCCCGCCGCCGCAGTCGCCGTGTGAGAGACGCCAGTTTCTTCGGTAGGACATTCCGATGCCCGTTCAAACGACGATCACTGCAGCTCCCGCCGCCCCCGCGCCAGCCAAGCCGAAACGCCCGATCGAGATCCTCCGCGAACGCCACGGCGGCATGTCGAAGGAGCTCAAGGACTACTTCAACGAGCAGCAGAAGATCTACAAGGCGTTGCGCGCCTCGCTCAAGAACGGGCCGCGCACCGTGCCGCAGCTCGCCCAGGAGTGCAGCCTGCCGTCGCCCGCCGTCATGTGGCACCTGATGGCGCTGCGGCGGTACGGTGAAGTGCTCGATGGCCCCGAGCAGAACGGATACCTGCTGTACACCCTGAAGGGAGCCTGACCATGCAGTACTATCGAATGGACCCGGCGCTGTCCACCGAGCTGGCCGCCTTCGGTGGCACAACGCTGGGCCGGTGCTTCAGTTGCGGCAACTGCACGGCCGTCTGCGGGCTCTCGAAAGGGGATACGGTCTTCCCCCGGAAGATCATTCGCTACCTGCAGGTCGGCCTCTCGGACCGCCTGCTCGAATCGCCGGAGCCGTGGCTCTGCTATTACTGCGGCACCTGCTCGGAGACCTGTCCGCGCGACGCCGAGCCGGGCGAGCTGATGATGGCGACCAGGCGATGGCTCGTCAGCAAGTACGACTGGACCGGCCTGTCCAAGCGCCTCTACCTCTCGGAGGCCTGGGAGTTCGGCCTGCTGGCCGGCGTGGCGCTCTTCGTCCTGGCGATGTTCCTGGTGCCCGGCTGGTTGGGCGCCGCCTTTGGCTTCTCGGCGATCAACACCAGCGCCCTCGAACACGTGCGCCTCGACCTGTTCGCGCCGACCGACGTCATCCACTACGCCGACTTGGCGCTCGCCGGCCTGCTCGGCGTGCTCCTCGGCGTGAACGCCCTTCGCATGGTGCTCTTCGTCAGGAAGGGCATGCGCAACCTGAAGACTCCGCCCTCGATCTGGCTCGGCAAGGCCTACGAGATCCTCGTCCACGGCGCCACGCAGAAACGATGGCTGCAGTGCGACAACGACGCGCGCGGCAAGTGGCTGCGCCACTTCCTGCTCGTGACCGGCTACGCCACGATGTTCCTCCTGGTCATCGTCTTCCTGCCGGCCTTCCAGCGGGAGGGCTCGGATTTCCACTACACGGCGATCTTCGGTTACTACGCCACCGTGGTGCTGCTCGGCGTCACCTTGCTGGCCATGCGCAGCCGCCTGAAGAAGCAGGAGCAGTACCATCGGTTCTCGCACGCGTCCGACTGGATGTTCCTGGTGCTGCTGTTCCTGACGGCGCTCTCGGGGATTGCGCTCCACGCCGTGCGGCTGCTCGACCTGCCGTGGCCCACCTACATCCTCTACGTGGTGCACCTGATGATCGCGGTGCCCATGCTCGTCATCGAGGTTCCGTTCGGCAAGTGGAACCACCTGGTGTTTCGTCCCGTGGCCCAGTACCTCGTGGCCGTGCGCGAGGTGGCGCAGGCCCGCCAGCCAGCCCCCGCGCCACCGCCGCGTCACGCGCCATCGCCGCGTCACGCGCCGGCGGTTGCCCGATGACGCCGGCCCGGGTCGCGTCTTCGCCCTCCCCCCCCGGCAGGGGCGTGCCCTTCTCGGCATCGTCGGCTGTGCCAGAAGCCCCGACGACGATCGTCCTCGGGCTGGGGAACCCGGTGCGTTACGACGATGCGGTGGGCCTGAGAGTGGCCGAGGAAGTCGAGCGGTTGCTCGCCGACCAGCCCGTGCCGGGCGTGCGCGTCCTGACCAGCACGCGCGCTGGCTTCGAGCTGATTGACCTGCTGGCCGGCGCGGATCACGCCATCATCGTGGACTGCCTCGAGGTACCCGGCGGCGTGCCGGGCACGGTGCGCCAGTTGACGCTCGAGGACGTGTCTGGCGCGTCGCGCCTGGTGGGCCAGCACGACCTGACGCTGACCGACGCGTTCGAGTTCGCGCGCGCCTCGGGCGTGTCGATGCCGCGCACGGCCGAGATCTACGGGATCCAGGCGGCCGACACGCTGCGAATCGAGGAAGGCCTCTCTCCGGAGGTCGCCGCCACCGTTCCTCTCCTGGCGCGGGCGATTCACGAACGGCTCCGCCCTCGCACGGCGGACCGCTAGGGACGATCCGCCTGGAGCCACCCTGAGGTGTGGTGTCTCCGGGATCGGCGGCTGCACGTCAGGCAGTGGCCAGCGGAAGCCGCACGGTGACCGTGGTTCCCCGGCCCTCCCCGCTCTCGACGTCGATCGTGAAACCGCAGCGGTCAACGACGGCCTTGACGATGGCCAGCCCCAGTCCGGTTCCCTGCGGGTCGATCGCCTTCGCGTTGGTCGCGCGAAAGAACTCCTCGAACAGGTGAGGACGAGCCTCGTCGGGTATACCGATGCCTGTATCGGCGACGATGAGCCGGGCGACATCGTTGACCCTGCCCACCGACACGCGCACTTGGCCGCCGGGCGCGTACTTCACGGCGTTGCTCACCAGGTTGCCCAGCGCGAGAGCGATGTCGTCGGCGTCGGCGGGGACGACCAGTGAGTCGGCACACTCGTCGCAGTGAAGCACAACGCCTTTCGCGCGCGCGACCGGCTCGAACCGGCTGCAGACATCCCTGACCAGGCTGCCGAGCGACGGGCAGGACTGCCCGGCGTCGGCCTCTGGACGGAGGCTCGCCATCGCAAGATCAATCAAGTCATCCACCAGCGCTTGCAGGAATTCGAGGCGCCGTTCTACCCGGCCGACCAGGTCGGCCTGGGACGGGTCCAGCGGCCCGGCGTAGCCATCCGCCAACACCGACAGGATGGTTCTCGTGGCGGCGATCGGCTGACGCAGATCGTGTGTCACCATGCGGAGGAAGCGGG
>JADGOB010000315.1 GCA_017883185.1 Acidobacteriota bacterium | reverse complement strand
TCCGCGAGCTGCCGGACTGGCGGGACTTTCCCGGGATCGACGGTCTGGGTCCGCTGGATCTGCCCATCGACGCCGCCTGGCGGCACCTCGTTCGCTGAGGGCCGAGAGCGTGGGTTGACGGGGCACTTACAGTGCCTGCATGCGTGTTCCTGAGTGGCGACCCGCACTCACGGCAGCGCACGACGCTGCCCTCGAGTGGCTCGAGCACCTCGCCGAGCGGCCGGTGAGGCCCGAGGTCGACTACGACGCGATGTACGCGGCGCTTCACGAACCTATGCCCGAAGCCGGGCTGCCCGCGGAACAGGTGATCGCTGAGCTCGACGCCGCCGTACGGCCAGGGCTGATGGCCATGAACCACGGTCGGTTCTTCGGCTGGGTGATCGGCGGGTCGACCCCGGCCGGCGTCGCGGCGGACTGGCTCGTGGCCGCGTGGGACCAGAACACCGCGATGGCCGAGCCCACTCCGGGCGTCTCCGCCCTCGAAGCGGTCACCGCCGAATGGCTGCTGGAGCTGCTCGATCTGCCACGGTCGTGCTCGGTGGCCTTCGTCACCGGAGCCCAGGTCGCGAACCTCGTGTGCCTCGCGGCCGCGCGTGACCGGGTGCTGGCGGACTCCGGGTGGGACGTCGAAGGCGACGGCCTCGTTGGGGCGCCGCCCGTGTCCGTCCTTGCGGGTGAGTTCGTCCACCACACGGTGGGCAAGGCGGTACGGATCCTCGGCCTCGGCGAGTCGCGCATGATCGAGGTCGCGGCCGACGACAACGCCCGCATGCGGCCCGATGCGCTCGCCGACGCCTTGGCCGGCATCGAGGGACCGGCCATCGTCTGCGCACAGGCCGGTGAGATCGCGACAGGAGGGATCGACCCGCTCGCGGCCATCGCCGATGTCGTGGACGCCCGGCGCGACCTCGCCCCGACGTGGCTGCATGTGGATGGCGCGATCGGGCTGTTCGCGCGCGCGTCGAGCGTCCTGGCGCCGAAGTTCGCCGGTGCCGAGCGTGCCGACTCGTGGTGCACCGACGCGCACAAGTGGCTCAACACGCCGTACGACTGCGGGATCGCGATCGTCCGCGACCGGGAGGCGCACCATCGGGCGATGACGCTCCACGCGTCGTACCTGCCGCAACCCAGCGCAGCGCGTGACCCCATCGACTGGAACCCCGACATGAGCCGTCGCGCGCGAGCCACCGCCGTGTACGCGACGTTGCGATCCCTCGGCCGGTCGGGCGTCGCCGAGATCGTCGAGCGCGACTGCGAGATGGCACGCCTGCTCGCCGAGGGCGTACGGGCGATCCCCGGCGCCGAGGTTTGCAACGAGGTCGAGCTCAACCAGGTGCTGGTACGACTGCTCGACCCGGCGGGACAGGACGACGACGCGCACACACGCGCGGCCCTGACTCGGTTGCAGGAGAGCGGAGTGGCCTTCCCGAGCGGTACGACGTTCCGTGGCCAGGCAGCCATCCGGTTCTCCGTCGCGAACTGGGCGACCGACGAGACCGACATCGTCGAGACTCTCGAGGCGCTCGCCGACGCTCACACCCGTTGGGGCTGAGTTCGCGGGGCCGCCTCGTCGCTGCCGCGCGTGACACGGACGAATCTGACCCTTCTGACCTGAGCGTGGGTCGTAGTCGTAGTCGTAGGCCGGGGCCATCGGCGGGTCCCGCTCCATGAACGAGGTCACCGGACACAACGGCTCCGGAGAGTGTCCGGTCTTTTGGGTGAAGCCCGATCAGGCCGGCTCCACCTGGATGGTCACCTGGTGAGACTGGATCAACACCGGGGAGATGGCTGCGGCCAGCTTGGCGTAGGCCGCCGGCTCGGTGTAGATGACAACGGCCCGGAACTCGCCGATGCACTTTTGGAGGATGGTGTTCATTCCCACCGGGTCCACCGCGTACTCTGCCGAGAACATCTCTGAGTCGCAGGTCGTGTTGGGGAAGATCGTCCGAGCGACGTGCGCTGTCATGATGGTGCGAGAGGTGTTCTGGAAATAGAAGAAGATGCGCTTGTTCGCGGGTGAGAACTGATGTGCCAACGCGTCGTCCAGAATTGCGGCATCGTTTCGCGTGAGCGTGTAACCGACCGACATACGGCCGATGTTCTGCACATAGGTGTAGCCGATCACACTCGGAATAGCGAGAATGATCACCGCCAGGAAAGCCCCGTACTGCGCCGCCGACCGCCACAGCGGACCGAAATCCCCCGCAGCCTTCCGCAGAGCATGCATGAGCGCGACCAAGGCCAAGGGCATCATGACCAGGAGCAGGATGAACTCGTACTTGAGGAAGTAGTACGAGATGGTCGGCGAACTCAGGCCGATGTACCCCAGGATCAAGCTGGCGACCAGCAGCAACGGAAGGGCTGACACGAACACAGGTGACGTCACGGCCGCAAAGCGCCTCATCCCCGCCAGCAGTACCAGCATCAGCAAGAGACCGAAGAGCAGCATGGGGTCCGGCGCGTTGATGCCTCCTGGTGCGGCAAGGACCGAGATGGCCGAACCCGTGAGGTGCGATACGTCCCACACCTGGAAGAGGAAGAACATGCCCGCGAGGCCAGAGCCCACCCAGGAGGCCCACGGGATGCGGCGGAGCGTCTTGGCCTGGTGCAGCTTCACGATCAGGTAGGTGACGAGAAGCGCGGGGGCTGTCAACAGCCAGGTCAAGCCGGACGCTGTCACGCAGAGCAGCATCACGGCGTCCTTGATGCCGAAGCCGCGATCGTCGCGGCGCCAAGCGTCAATGACCAGCGTGACGAAGAGCAACGTGTAGATCATCAAGCCCAGGAAGGAGAAGAACCCTTCTAGGAACTGGGGCAGCACGAGAAGCACGGTGACGTAGGCGATCCCGGTGTACACGCTCAAGACCGGCCAGAACCGTCGTATCGAGAACCCGAAGTGCGAGGCCACGCGGAACGTCAGGATGGTCAGCGCGAGCAGCGCGAAAGCCAGGCTCAGGACCTTGATGACGAAGTAGCGCACGATGAAGTCGTCGATGTTTGCGGTCTTTGACGCAGGGTCGAAGCTCGCCAGCAGCACGGCGTTCGAGACGTGCCAGCCCATCGGATAGGTCACGTCCGGCCCGATCGCCATGAGGGGAATAGCCGAGTCGTCGATGAGCCAGTTGGCGTCGTTGCGGACGAGGGCGTTGAGCATGGTCATGTGAGTCGTGTCATCCAGGGCGACGCTCGTGGCCCGGATCATCGACCTCGAGTCGACCTCGCTCGGGAGGATCACACGTGCCAGGTAGAGGCCGGTCAGAAGCATGGCCGGCAGGAGGAGAGCCACATCCTGTCGCCCGAACGTCAGTCGCGCCGTCGAGCCGCGACGATGCGCTAGTGGCGTGTCGATGAAATAACATTACGTTTGCGTGGGATTATGGGGCATGGCGAACAGGTCTGCTGCGGCGTTGGTGTTGCGTGATGGTGATCG
>JADGOB010000314.1 GCA_017883185.1 Acidobacteriota bacterium | reverse complement strand
AGCAAGAGAGGCCCTCACCATTTCTGGTGCGGGCCTCTGGCCTGCGGGAATACTGGTCGGGGTGACAGGATTTGAACCTGCGGCCTCTTCGTCCCGAACGGGGGATCACAGTTCGCTGCCGTGCCGTTGAGCACGCGCGGTGGCGTCCTGAGCACGATAGCGGTGCGTCTGGTTCGTCTAGTGCGGTCCGGTGGGCCAGGGTTTGTTCCTTTTCTGTTCCCTGGCTTCATGTCCGCTCCGGAGGCGACTGACGTGGGCCGCATGACGGACGTGAGAGGGAATCCTCTCCGGGCGGGGCCTACGGACACTGCCCCTGGCGGTAACGTCTTGACTGCGGCGTTCTCGTATGACGTTCCGCATACGGCGATCGTCGACAATGTCGCCGAAGGTGTGCCGCCGGCCGTGGGTCAGCCGGATGTGCGCGGTTGGGTGGCTGGAACGACAGCGCCTTGGTGATACAGCACCTTCCACTGCCCGGTCGTGTGCTCCCAGAGCGTCGACCGGCGGGTGACGCGTTCTCCCTGCCGAAGGGTGTAAGTCAGCAGGTACACATCAAGACCGATCCTGCGGCATTAGAAATCGCTGGTTTCCCACACATCCGCGTCTGTCCGCTGGTGCCTCTCCTCCAAGACGTCCAGGACGTACTCGCGGCTGTACGCACGCCCAGAGGCACCCACCTCCCAAAAATCATCGGTGGTCATCGCCTCGAAGTGGGACCTCGTCGTCCCGAGCTCCCTGCGATGGAAGAGCGGCTCCCTCGCGCGCAGCTCGTCAAGAACCTCCATCAGAGTTGGGTCAGTGACTAACACCGGTTCGGGCTCAAGGACCATGCCCGCAACGTAGCAAGAGGGCCGTAGCCGCTTCCCCTTACGAGTAACGCCTGATGAGTCGGCGGCGAGACGCTCAATTGTTGTCTGGGCGTGTCCGATCGAGCCAGTCGCTGACGAGCGCGACGAGTAGTTCGGGCCGCTCGTGCATGAGCGCGTGGCCGCCTTGGTCGGCGTAGATCCGGTCAGCGCCAACGCCGAGTGCGGCGAGGGCGTTTCGTTGGGCGGTGAGATCTTGCTCTTCTGTGGACACGCGTGCGTATCCGACTAGTAACTCATTCATGCCCTCGGAATACGACCGACGGAACGTCGCCGCAAGTCCCGATTCCGCGAGCGGTCAGGGTCCCTCCTTCATGCACAGCCGAAGAATCCGCCCCCGGTTTTCAGCGGACCTCAACGCCCAAGGCGATTTCGAAGCCGGCTCCGTTGCTCGCCAGGCCGACCAAGAGGATGCCGGCCCATTCGAGGGCGTGGGCCATCTTGAGCCCCCCTGTGTCGCGGGCCCGCATGTCCAAGCTCTCCACGAACGCCGCAAAACGTGCCTTCGCCTCGACGCTGTCGCCGGCGAAGAACACGTCCACGGGCTTGTCTGCGGCAAGGACGCCCTGGAAGATCGTATTGAATGCCTTCACGACGTGTGCGCCCTCGGGGGCGGCGGCGGCGATCTGCTCGGACACCGAGTTGCCCGCGGTGGTCACGACTCCACTGGCGTCGGCGTTGAACGGGTTGGTGATGTCGACCAGGGTCTTGCCGGCCAGCGCATCGCCGTAGTGCTCGACTACTTCGACCGCGCCGGCATACAGGACGGCCACGATGACGATGTCACCCGCCGGCCTTGCGCCGAACGTGCCGACGGTGGCTCCGTTGCCGATCTGATCGGCCAGTGCCTGAGCCTTGGCAGTGTTGCGGCTCATGAACTCGATGGTGTGGCCGTGTTTCGCCGCCCGGGTGCCGATGGCGGAGGCCATGTTGCCCGAGCCAATGATGCTGATGGTGGTCATGAGGTGTGCTCCCTTGTTGTGTGTCGATCAGTTAGTCGTGGTGTCCTGCCGGCGTGCTGGGCCGGGGCGGCGCCCCGGCCACCAGCGACGCGCTCAGATCACCGTGGTGCCGCCGTCGACGACCAGCTCCTGGCCATTGACATAGCTCGAGTCGTCCGAGGCGAGGAACAACGCGACCGACGCGATCTCTTCAGGGTGGCCCATTTCTCGCCGCGGGATCACGGATTCGAACTGCGCCTTCATCTCCGCGCTCATCACCGCCTCCATCATCGGCGAGCCGACCTGGCCGGGGGTCAGCACGTTCACCCGGATCTTCCTGTCTCTCAACTCGGCCACCCACACCCGCGCGAAGGCAGGCAGCGCGGCCTTGCTCGCGGCGTACACGCTCCAATCGGGGTAGCCCCGGAGCGAAGCGTTCGACCCGGTCATGAAGATCGAGCCTCCATCGTTGAACAGCGGCAGCGCTTTCTGAACCGTGAACAGTGTGCCGCGCGCGTTCAGCGAGAAGGCGGCATCGAACTGCTCCTCAGTGATCTCGCCGAGCCTGCCCTGTTCCCCCGCCCCGGCACTTGCCCACAAGACGTCGATCGCGCCCTTCTCCTGCTTGACCGTCTCGTACAGACGGTCCAGATCGTCGAGGTTTGCCGAATCGCCCTGCACGCCGGTGACGTTCCGGCCGATCAGCTTGACGGCTTCGTCCAGCGCGTCCTTCCGCCGGCCCTGAATGAAGACGTGAGCTCCTTCGTCGACGAACAACTTGGCACCTGCCAGCGCCATCCCACTTGTCGCGCCTGTGATTACTGCAACCTTGCCATCGAGCTTTCCCACGAGTACTCCATCCAATCGCCGCGCCGGTGTTATGTACACCGATCTGCGTACGTAAAGTATCGAACAGTTGCGCGCGGTGTCAAGCTAAGCACACCGGTCGGTACCAACGGGGGTATGCTGGGGCGTATGACGGAGTTGGAGAAGGGGCCGCAAGGCGTGCGCCGCGGTAGGGGCGCACGAGAGCGCATCCTCAGCGCGTCACAGCAGCTGTTTCCCGATCAAGGCATCAACTGCACTGGCGTGGACCAGCTCTGCGCGGTGGCCGGAGTGTCTAAGCGGACGCTCTATCAGCACTTCGCCGGCAAGGACGAGCTGATTGCCGAGTACCTGCGCCGATTCGATCCCGACGTCCTACCCGAGGTCTTCGACCGCGCCGATCTCGCACCCCGTGAGCGACTTCTCGCCGTCTTCGACATCCACTCGCCCCTGTGCCCGTTCCTCCGGACGAGCGTCGAGCTCCAGGACCCGGGCCATGCAGCACGCGTCCTCGCCCGCGACTACAAGATGGCATTTGCGGGGCGGCTCACCGAAACGGCCCGGGAGGCCGGCGCCACCGACCCCGAGCAGCTCGGCGAGCAACTGGCGCTGCTTCTGGACGGCGCGTCGGCTCGCAGCCGCGTCCTCAACACCGAAGCGTTCACCACCGCGGCCGCCATCGCGGCCATCCTCGTCGACAACGCCATCCCGACGGCCTAACGCGACTAGGAGCCGTCGGACGCGAGATCCCAGTCCTCGATTACTGCCAGATCTGCGGTGCGCGGTCCTTTGGGGGGATC
>JADGOB010000313.1 GCA_017883185.1 Acidobacteriota bacterium | reverse complement strand
GCCTTGCGCGCGAGGGATCTTTCCAACGGCAGCGGGACACCCTTCGTGGCCACCGGCATGCCGCCGAGGATCACGAAAAGATAGCCCGCCACGAGCGGCACACAGATTCCGATCACGACACCAGCCAGGAATTTTCCCATGGGTTCAATCTCTCTTCAAACGGATCTCGTCAGCATGCATCGCTTCCACGGGACTGTGGAGCAGGAACCATGCCCCTGGAACCTAGATTTGGAACGTTAAGCCAAACTGAAACGAAACTGAATTGGCGCGGTCTGGCGTCGCCAAGTTAACGGAACGCCCGCTCTCAGACACCGCCGGCGCCCCCCGGAGGTGCCGCGCCGCCCGCGCACAGGGCTGATCATGGCCGCTGCGGCCGACATGTCAAGGGACAAGGCGCCGCCCGAGGAGCGTTCCACTGATCCGGCCATGCGGCGTCCCGCCGGCCCACGGCCGTGGCATCCTTGGCGCACGCAGCAAACAGTCGCTGCAGTTCCCTGCGGGGCAGGGCACGCCCGGTCGACAGCCGCACGCCTCGCACCCCGGGGAGATCCACCGCACGGTGGTACGTCTCCGCGTCCATCTGCCCCAGCCTCCACGCCTCCTCGAGCACGCCCCGCAGCGCCGCGAGGATCTTGTTTACACCGACTGGGGATCGGGTATCTGACAGCGTCGCGCTAGCGAAATGGTACGGTGATTACTTCGGGCGAACGCCGAGCAACGCTTCCGCCGCGCGCACATAGTGCCAGTGGTCGTTCGCGTGCTTCGCCAACGCGCGCGCGAACAGCTCCTCGCCTTTCTCGCGTTGTCCGATGCGGATGTACCAGGCGCCGATTTCCGCCTGGCCGGTGTCGTCATTCGGGTCGCCGGCGAGCACCTTTTGATAGCACTCCTCGGCCCTGGCATTCTCGCCCGCTGCCGCATACACGTCGCCGAGGCGCTGCCAGTCGCTCCCCTTCGGTTTGGCACCAGTGACCCGGTCGAAGATCGCCTGGCCGCGGGCCTTGTCGCCTGAGAGGTAGTACACGCGACCGATGCCAATGAGTTCCCACGATCCATTGCCGGCAAGTTTTTCCGCTTCCGCGAGCGCGGCCATGGCGCCTTCCCTGGCCGGCTTGCCGCGGAAGACGGCCACGCCGCCTCCGACTATATTCACCGCGTATCCGATCGCGCCGCCGAGCACGAGACAACCCGTTGCGATTCCGAGGATGACGCTCTTTCTCATGTCTGCCTCCTCTGTCTTCCTTCTCGCCTGTTTCGCTCGATTCATGCGAAAGTCCACGCGGGGTTCCTTCTGACCACCGACGCTTCCACTACCGCCGCAGCCGACAGTCTGGATGGGGTTCCGCCGCCTGGGTCGCCTGTCAACATATCGGCCCCGATCGCGATGCCCACGCTGATCGCAGCCATGCTCGATTCCGGCAAGGGCACCAGCGACCTGATCTTCTCGGCGATAGTCCAGCCGGGTCTGGCGTCGCCAAGTTAACGGAACGCCCGTTCTCCGACACCGCCGGCGCCACATGGGCACCGCAGGTCCCTGTGGCGCAAGCCTCCTGGCTTGCGTTCTACCCGACGGCATGTTACCACCTGGCGGTGGGGGTCAAGTCACTTCGGGGACGAAGGTGTCAACGTCGTCGACAGAGGGCCACGACGATGGCGGCACGGCCGGCCGGCAACTCGACTCCCACGAGACCCGTCAGCGGCGTGCCGATCTGGACGGGCTGGATGTCGTCGCCCGTCGCAGGATCGATCAGCGACCCGGTCATTGTCCCTGGAAGACGCAGCTCCAGTCTTGCGCCCTGGCGGGGTTCCGCTACATAGACGAGCAGTTGCTCGTCACTCTGCAGTCCGTACGTCCACGAGACGTTGTACGCGGCCCTGACCATTGCGCCAGGCGCGCTCTGCCGGATCCATCGCAGATCCCGCCAGCGCAGCCGCTCCAGGACCCGCACAATGCCGCGTGCCGAGGCCGGATTCCAGGTCCAGGTTCGCCGTCGCTCGAAGTCGTAGTCGGCGGGACGTGGCACCCGTACGAAGTGGTAGCCGCCGTCCTTGCGATTCCCGTAGCAGAGCGCGTTCGGCGTTCCGCATGCTCCCGGTACCGACTGCGGGTAACACGGAACGGGCCACTGACCCCCAATCAGGAGCACCTTGGCGCAGTCAGGGGTGGCCACCGGGACGAGCCCGGGCTCTTCGCCCGAGAGCCGCTCGGCGAAGATCTCGGGAAGCGGGTTGTCGAGCGATGGCCACCGGGTCCAGAGGCTGGCGGCGATGCGGGTTGGCGCACAGTAGTTCTCGGGCCGTCGGGGCTGAAAGGCGACAATGCTCCACATGCACGAGGCGAGGGCGAGACCGACGAACCAGCGATGTGAGCGCGGCAGTACAACCGCCGCCGCCCTCTGGAAGACTGGGATGGTCAGGGGTATCAGCCACACGGCGTACCTGCTGACGCCGGGCGTCGCGCCGTTGTTGAAATTGGTCGTCTGGGCGAAGGACAGCAACAGGATGCCAGCGCTTGCCAGGGCCAGCCAGACTTCCGCCTCCGCCAACCGGCGCCTGGCTCGAACACCCACGACCACCACCGCGGTCAGCATCGTCAGGACCAGCAGGGGAGCGTGGAACAGCAGGCCCACGTTCGGATCCCAGAGCACGGCGCCCAGTTCCTGGATCGTCGGCACTCGTGCCCGCGTGCCGAGGATCAGTTGTGGCGTCGGGAGGCCCCATCGCCACATGTAGTACATCGGATGGAGCAGGGCGAGGGCGACTGCGATGCCGGCGCCCGTCCAGAAACGGGAGGTGCGCCAGGCGTCCCGTCGGACGACGAGCGCGACGACGGCGACACCTGCCATCAGGACCGCGTGTGGAGGATTCTGCGTGGCTGCGGCTCCGAGGCAGATCATCGACCACCAGGGGGCCTCCCGCAGCAGGACGAACGCCACGGCGAGCAGCGAGAAGGTGAACACCTCCGTGTGGCTCTTGTCGATCCACCAGAGCACCGGGCTGCAGAACACCGCGGCGGTGAGCCACCAGACCAGCCGCGTCGACACGACCCACAGCGCGCCCAGGAACAGCAGCACGTTCAGCCCGACGAACGCGTAGTTCGGGTGCAGCCCGGTGATCGCGGTGAGCCAGATCCCGGGAACGGCCAGCGCGGGATAGAACCAGAAATGGAAGAAATCCTGCCGCCCATGGGCGTCCGTCAGTTGACGATGAAACGCGAGCGGGAGGCCGGTGAAGTGCACCTGCTCGAGCTGCCGCTCGATCTGGATCATGTCGCCGCGCGACAGTGCCGGGGATTGCAGGCGGGACAGGTTCATCGCCATTGCGAGGTACTCGCGAGCGTCGCCGACCCGCTGAGGCCGTGATGTGGCGACGAGCGCGAGCAGCAGAAGGCCGAAGGCCGCGAGAAGCCGGCGCGATGGCATCGAGCCGAGACGCTAGC
>JADGOB010000312.1 GCA_017883185.1 Acidobacteriota bacterium | reverse complement strand
TCAGGGACGCATGGACCTCTACCGGGGCCTCGCCGAAGGACTGAACCCGGTCACGCAAGCCGTCGACACGTGCTGCAAGTACGGAACCGATCCACATGCCTTAGTCCTTCACGTTCTACGGAACTGGCCGTCCCGCTCCGCCGTCACGACGGGGCCAAGTCCTCGCTCTTCCCCAGGACACTGGGCTGGGCAATCGACTCATTGTTCTGTCGTTTTGCCGTCGAAGTGCTCGTTGTCGGCCTCCGCATCGGCGCGGGTATGGTGGACGACGCCGTCCCGATGGTTCGGGGGCGCATAGAGCGTATAGAGCTTCAATGGAGCACTGCTGGTATTGATGATGTTGTGATTCGTCCCCGCCGGGACAACCACCGCAAAGCCCGCTCGGATCGCCGTCCGAACGCCATCGAGAACTGCCTCACCGGAACCCTCCTCCACGCGAAAGAACTGGTCGAGCTTGTGGACTTCCGCCCCGATCTCTTCCTTGGGTTTTAGCGACATGACGACAAGCTGGCAGTGTCTTGCCGTGTAAAGCACCCGGCGGAACTCGTCATTCTTGACGGCGAGACCCTCGATGTCTTGTACAAATCCTTTCATAACGACTCCTTTGTTGTGTTTCCGGCTGGGGATCGTGCGGTCTTCGATATCCGGCTCGAACCCTCGGATCCGTTCCCGGGCGCAATCACGGTCCAACAGGTTCAGGTTCACCTCATCGTTCATCCGCAGCGGCGATGCCGCGTTGGAACAGAAGCGGTCGAACCATTTGTTGAATCTCGACTATCGCGGCTCCGAGGCTGGTCACGAGACGCGAAGAGCCCGCGCACGATAATCGGGTCAGCGACTTCTTTGGATCAGCCTTGCTCGTCCACAGACCTATAACGGTAGGCAGTTGCGGAAATCGCCCATAGAGACGTTTACAGAGGTAACGCGAGTGGGCCAAGGCTGCCGGTAGCAGTGCCGAGATGCACACCGCCGCCGCTTCGTACTGTGCCACCAGTTCTACCGCCTCACTGGCGAGCGATACCTCCGACGCGGCCACTGTCCGCAGCCCTTCGAGGTCCAAGAGCTGTGCCAGCATCAGGGCGACGATTTCGTCGGCCTCCCCTCGCGCAGGCAAACACAACACGGTCACCGTCAGGGATGAGTATAGGAAGTTTGATTCGCACCCGCAAGAGGGCGAAGCTTCCGATGGGTCGCGGAAAGGCCGGGGGGTGGCGCCGCAGCGGCGCCGTCCCACGGCCGAAGGCTCATGGAGCGCCCCGCCGTGCTCTCTTGGCGCTTTTCCAGGAGCATGAGGCGAATCACTGCGCGTCGGCACGTGGCCGAGACATGGCTCCGCCCTGCCGCCTGCGCCGGGGCGTTGGCGCCGGCCCCGGGTCCGTCAGACGGATCAGGTGGAAACGGGAACCACGGCAGCTGCGGGAGGTGGAGCGCGGTCCTGGGTAACGCGGCGAAGGTCGACGCCGCTACCGGAAGAGTGTCGTCTGTGCCCAGGACATGGGGGTCGTGATCAATCCCGACGGCGCGAAGATGCAAATGGAAGGCTGCCTGATGATGGGCCTCGGGTACACGCTGTCGGAAGTGGTCCGCTTCAACGGCGGCCGGATCCTCACCGCGAACTTCGACACCTACGAGCTGCCGCGGTTCTCGGGGATGCCCGAGATCGAGACCGTCCTCGTGAAGAACGACGAGCTGACGCCGCAGGGGGGGGGCGAACCGGCCCTCGTCCCGGTGGGGGCGGTCGTGGCGAACGCCATCTTCGACGCCACCGGCGCCCGGCTGTTCCGGATGCCGATGACGGCCGAGCGCGTGAAGGAAGCCTTGGGCGCCACTGGCCGGAAGCCGTCCACCTGACGAGCTGAGGGGGAGCTGCTAAAGTCTTCCCGGTGGAGATCGAGCGACCGTCACGGCCCCCTGTCCGCATCTGCGCCGTGGGCCGGGCGCTGCCGGAGAACTACGCCGACCAGGAGACTCTCATCGGCGCCTTTCGCGACGCCTGGGCAGGGGCGCACTTCAACACGGAGCGCCTCGAAGAGCTTCACCGCGCGGTAAAGGTGGGCGGGCGATACCTGGCGCTGCCCCTCGCGGCGTACCGGGAGCTCAACTCGTTCGCGCGCCGCAACGAGGCCTGGACGCGTGCCGCCGTCGACCTGGGCGAGACGGCGATCCGTGACGCGCTCCGGCAGGCCGGGCTCTCGCCCGCCGACGTGGACCACCTCTTCTTCGTCACGACGACCGGGATTGCCACGCCGAGCATCGACGCACGGCTCGTCAACAGGCTCGGGCTCCGGCGCGACGTCCGGCGACCCTGCTCGACACGCACCTGGACACGCTTCGCACCGCAGCCGCCGGCAATCCCGACGCCGACGCTCTCGGCTATTTTGCGTCGGCGGACTACATTATCGGCATCGGCTTCGTTGCCTGCCAGGGTTACCTCGTGGCAACGTCCGCCGATCTGAACATCAAGAAGTCGCGGGCCCTTGCGTTCGGCCCCAAACATCGTAGCGGCCGAACCATCGCAGCAATCGTTAATAGTGCCGCCAACTTTTGGAAGCACCGCGACGAATGGAAGCTCGAGGGCAATCAGGCTCGCAGGGAGCAAACGCTTGAAGTCGGCGCCGGTCATGCGGCTGAGGGCCGCGAGGTCGGCCGCCGTTCGTGCCACGGCAGTCCCTTGGGCGCGTCGTGCCGAGTGCGACGTCTGATTCACGCTCACCTCCGTCCCGCGGCCTCCGGGCACCGCCGGCCAGGGACATGCACGCTCTCTCTGGTGAACAAGGCAAGGTAAACCTGAGAGCCACACTTCGTAGACGAAAAGGCGGGCCGGACTGTGGCCACACCGGCCCCTTCTCCTCGCGAGGTGCGGCCACATCGGGCGAACCGGAACAGGGGAGTAAATCACGCTGGCTATTTACGAACCACTGGCGTTTCGGCGCGAGCCGAGGATTTCAGCTGAATCAAGCGAATGACATTAAGTGTTTATTTAATCAATCACTTCGGGCGTGTGGGAAGGGATTCGGCGAGATCGATTGCAGCCCGTCACGCCCTCGAATCTGATCCCCCAGAGGTCCGTGATTTACTGCCGACAACGTCCTCAGTTAACCGGCGTTCGCACCCTCGACCGCGGCCCGTCAACCGCTCTCGGCCGCTCTCGACAAGAATCGCCCTGAGAGAGCGGCCCCAAGGGTCAGGGGCTGCCCCTCCCGAAGAGTCCAGCGTTCTCAGTTCGCCCCGTCGAGGGATCGACAACAAGTCGCTTCTTTCCTTTTTTGGGCGCCCAAAGCGAAAAACCCCGCGAGTGGTCGCGGGATCTGGTGTCAACCGCGCACGGCTTGTGTTCGCGGGGAAGATGAATGGCTCCCCAGAGTAATGGCTCAGCGCGCGAGCCTCCGAGACCAGACCCCGCTCGGGGTGGAGAAACGACGCTCGAACCGCACCGTGTACCTCCTTCGGAGCGGTGCTC
>JADGOB010000122.1 GCA_017883185.1 Acidobacteriota bacterium | reverse complement strand
AAGATCCCGGCGAAGGTGGTGATCTCCACCGGCCCGGTCCACTCGGCGCGATTCAAGCGGATGCGCAAACGGGGGTAAGGATAGTCGGAGCTGACGCTCATTGGCGTGCCGTTAGAAATGTCCCTTCCCTCAGGATGATGATGGGCTTGTGGGAATGTGGAAATCTCGCGCCCGGCGCGAGATTTCCAAGGTGGGGGTGGGCGCGCGCGTGTTGCGCCTCCGCGCCGCCGCCATTTCCACAGCCGGTCGGTGCCGGTGGCTCCCACCCGGCCTGAAAGCCGACACGCACGTCCATCCCGCCTTCGGTCCGCGCCTCAGTACGGCCCGCATGTATTCCCCGTTCGCCAATCGCGGGCCGGGAAATCTCCTAATTGTCGCCGCTCAACCCCGACCGGGGCTCGTCAGCAGTCGCACGTAGATGGTGTTCGAGTGTTCGAGTCGTTTTCAGACTGGTGCGGGACAGGCCGGTCGTGCGTGCCGAAGGTAGTCCGCGAGGGCCTCATCGACGTCGGCGAGCAGGGGGAGCTCAAGCGGGTGCTGGGTCTTCGACTGGATCAACACGATTCGCTGCTCTCGCCAGCGGATGTCCTCCATGCGAAGCATGCGGATGTCTGATGATCGCAGGCCGTAGCGGGCGGCCAGCAGCAACATGGCGTAGTCCCGCTTGCCGAGGGGCGTCGAGCGATTCACGGAGCCGAGGAGCCTCTCGACCGTCGGCTTGTCGAGCACGTGTGGCGGCGCGATGTTGTGGGCGAGTCGTGGAAGTACGACGGCCTGAGCGAGATCGATTGCCACGAGCCCTTGTAGGCGCAGATAGCCGAGCCACCCGCGCAAGGCCGAGGCGTGGACCGCGATCGTGCCCCGTCGAAAGCGATGCAACGAGGAGAGATAGTCTCGAAGCATCGTCGGCGTCAGCTGGTGAAGCTCCGTGATGCCACCAGTCGCCAGCCACTGGAGGAACCGGCCAAGAGCGTTTTCAAGCTGATGGGTCGTTCGTCGGCCTCGATGCCGACGGACGAAGTCGAGGTAGGAGGGGATCAGCCCCTCGTAGCGCACCGCCGTGCGAACCGCCAACTCGGGCATCACGCACCTCCAATCGGTGAAGCCGGAAGCCCCGACGTGGAGCCTTCCGGTCATTGGAGGTTATGCGTGCGACGCGGCAGGTGTACCCAGCGGAGTTACCTATCTTTCGACCCTCTGCTCCGCATAACGTCTGGCTGCGGATATCAAGCGCCCACCGCCCATCATGTTTTCTTGATCACAAGACCGGATCGGAAAGACCCGGCGAGGGAAGTCCAGATTTCTACGCTTCTACCTTGAAGGCGGCGACACGCTCGACGAGTTCCGCCACCAGTTTCCTTCGGTGACGCGCGACCAAGCGATTGCTGCCCTCGAACTCGCGCGGAAGACGATGCTCGCTCGTGCGCGTCCTGCTTGACGAGAACCGCCCGCGCGACCTGGGACGGCGAAAATCACTCCCGGAGTGGATATTCCCGGTTCGCGCCTCGTCTCGGCGGAGTGTATTGAATCTGGACATGCGCTTTCTCTCGACACTGACGAATCAGGCCAGAATCCCCATGTTTTTCGCCAGCTAGTGTAAATGTTACAACCAGATCTGCCGCCGCTCCCGCCTTTAAGCCTCGCATGTGTGTCGTTAGCGCACAATGCGCGCAATTTCGCACATGCAGAGATTGGCCCGATATTTGCCAATGGATTTATTATCCGTGCCCCCAACGCGTCTCGGCCTAGCCCTGCTTATTTTGGCAGACCGACCAATACTCTAAAACCTGGAGACCGAGCATGCCGCCGGTGAATGTGGCAGGGATAGACCGAAGCCTTACCGTGGCGAACGAAATGCTGGGGCAGGTTCGCGATGTAGGCGGGTGCCTCGAGCACTTGCTGGCCAGCTACGATCGCCTGGTTCGCGGCCTGCTGAGCGCCGACATGCCGATTCCCGATTCGCACGACCGGCTGCGTGCGATCAGCAGCCAGATCGAGAACGTCAGCAAGCGTGTGCAGGAGATGCTGATTCTCGCCCACGAGGACCGGCAGGCGGAGGTCTATGCCGCGTTCGATCAGGCTGGCGCGCGGCGCAAGTCGCCCACCGCGGCGGCGCCGCCCCTGAGCGGTCGGCCGACGGTCGTGACCCCGCTCCGCCCCGCGTCCGGCCAGCGCTTCGCGTCCGTCACGGTTTTCTCGGCGGATCGGGTGTCGCGGTCCCCGGCGCCGGAAACGGCCACAGCGCCTCGTTGAGCACGCGCGCGGCCGGTGGCGGGCAGCGTGATCCCGACCAGGAACGCCAGCGTGGGCGCGATGTCCAGGGGCGTCACCCGACCCTTCTGCGTCAGCCCCGACTCTTCGTCGTCAACCGTGGCTTACTGGGAGATCGGGGCTGAACGTTCTCCGACACACTCAACCGAGTGGCGTTCAAAGGCGAGCGGATTGTGCTCGAACGTCACGGGAAAGCTGTTGCCGCGCTCGTGTCCGTTGAAGACTTGGAACTTCTCGAAGACCTCGAAGACCGGCTCGATTTGGAAGCCGTCCGGGCCGCCCGCGAACAACCTGGGACCGTCCCCTACGAGGAGGTCCGCCGGAAGGCGGAGCTCGCGTAGGTGGCACGATTCCGCCTCGTCTTCAACCCGTCCGCCGAACGCGCCTTCTTGGCGCTTCCAAAGGACCTTCAGAAGCGGCTCGACAAACGACTGATCTCCCTCCAAGACACCCCACGTCCGCTTGGCGTGAAGGCGCTCACCGGGGAGCCGGGCGTCTTCCGTCTTCGTGTCGGGGACTACCGCGTTCTCTACGAGGTTCACGACGACGTGTTGATCGTTCTCGTCGTCCTGAAGGTCGGGCACCGCCGGGAGGTATATCGGTGAGGCCGGGCCGCCCAGTTCCGACCCTTCTGCGTCAGCACCGACCCTTCATCGTAAGAACCGACCCCTCTGCGTCAGCACCGACCCTTCTGCGTTAGTTCCGACCAGCACTTCGTTGAGTATCCTCCCGTCCGCCGCGGGCAGGGTAATCCCGCACAGGAAGGCCAGCGTGGGCGCAATGTCGAGCGGCGTCACTGGCGCCAGGTACTGTCCCTTCTTGATCCCCTGTCCCATCAGGAACACCGGCACGCGCCGGTCGTACCAGTAGGGGGAGCCGTGCGTCGTGCCGCTCGTTCGGGCGGCGCTCGACGCAAACTGATAGTAGGGCCGCGGGATGACGATGAAGTCGCCGCTGCGCGACGGGAAGAAGTTGGCAAGCGCCGCGCGTTCGAGCAGGTCGTCCGACGTCCCGTGCGCGTCCCTCAGTTCGTCGGCGCTGAACACGCGCGCGATGCCGGGCATCGACCGCGCCGCCTCGAGCGCCGCGCGCATCGCCTCCGGGTTCGCCCGCAGCTTGTCGTAGACGCCGCGCTCGAAGAACCAGTCCTCGTAGGCGTTTCGCAGCACCTTCTTGCCCGGGCCGAGGAACGGCTCCAACGCCTTGTCGATCCGCGCGGTCAACTCGGTCGTCAGGACGCGCCCGCCGTTCAGGCCGAGCGCCGCCATCTGCTCGGGCACCGGCGACACGCCGTGGTCTCCCGTCAGCGCCAGCACGTAATTGTCGCGGCCGACGCTTCGGTCCAGGTGGGCCAGCAGCGATTCGAGCGTCCGATCGAGGCGCGCCAGCACGTCCTGCACCTCGTGGCTGCGCGGGCCGTAGTCGTGTCCCACCAGATCAAGCGCGGAAAAGCTGATCGCCAGGTAGTCGATGCTCGGACCCTGCCCGAGCTTCAGCGCGTCAATCGACGCCTCGGCCATCTGGCCAAGGAACGCGTCCGAGAACGGGCTTTCGTCCCACACCGAGTAGAAGTCGGCGTCTGGCTGTTCGACCGCGCCCTTGAGCACGTGCGGGAAGGTCCTCGTCCACTTGCCGGGCGTCCGCTCCCCCTCGGCATCATCCGCATAAAGATATGTCGACTCGGGCAGCAGCCTGCTCCAGGTCTTGCCGAAGTCCGCCTCGATCGGGTGGGCCTTCAGGAAGCCGGCGATGAACGGCAGGGGCGCCGACGTGTACGCGGACGAGGTCATCAGCGTCTTGGCCGTCAGGTTCATCCACACCACGGCATCCGCGCGCCGGCCCGCCATCGTGGTCGCCGTGTAGTCCTTCAACGACAGGGAGACGATGCGGGGAGGGACGCCGAGCTGCGCGCGAAGCTCGTCGCCGAGCGTCGGCACGCGCAGGTTCTTCGTGCTGGTCCCGGTCCCCTTGGCCGGCTCTCCGTAGCTGACCAGCGTCTTCTCCGGGTCGGCCACGCAGTTGGCGGCCTTGCCGGCCTCGCGGTCGAACAGGTCGTTCCCGACGATGCCATGCGTGCGGGGCAAGCTGCCGGTCACGATCGTGCTATGCCCGACGCACGTTACCGTCGTCATGAAAGGGTAGGCCGCCTCGCGGAACCAGGCGCCTTCGTCCATCAGGTGGCGCAGGCCAGCCGTCCAATGCTGACCGAACTTCTCGACGTAGTCGGCGCGCATCTGATCGACGACCAGGATGACGACCAGCTTGGGCGTGCGGCGAGGAATTGGCCTGACACGCGGCACGGCCGGAGCGAAAGCCCGGGCCGTCGGCGGGGGAGCCTGGACGGTCGGCGCGACTGACCGGGCGGCACGCGACGCAGGAGGCGGCGAGGCAAGCGGCGCGCCGGGCGGCGCGGCCAGCGGCACGGCAACAATGATCAGCATAACGGCAAGGACGATGTATGCAAAGGCGGACAGACGTTTCATCAGGTGCTCCATAGAGACGGCTATCGACTTGCGGCTGGCGGCATGGCATCTGCAAAAGCGCGCGCACGAGATCACTCGTTGCCAGGGCTGCCCGCGGGTCTCAAGGCCCGCGCCACACCTGCGCACCGCAAGCCGCAAGTCGTCAGCCGCCAGCCGCGAGCCGGATCATCTGCTGAATCAAGGAATTGCGTCAAGAAGCGGCGAACTCATTTTCCGCGAGAGCGGTAAGTTATAGACTTTTGTCTGCCCCAAGCGAGATTTCGAGGTTTTTGCAAATGCCAATCCAACGCGCCAACGTCATGCAAGTCGCTGCGTAACAATAGCTTAGTAATATTTCGCCCCATAGTCAGTCCAGTCAGGCTCGTGGCCGTGTCTTTGCACGGTCGAGTTTGAACTCGACCCTGCTCGTGTATCACAAGGATAGACGGAAAACAGGGGTTCGAGCCACTGGCCCTAGGGGGACGTGTGCACGCGCTGCTGGAAAAGGACGAAGGGGACCGCTTCCGCCGCCTGTCCGCCGTGATGGGCTTTCTTGGTCACATTCGAGAAAGCGCCGACGAGCGCGAGCTGATCCTGTCCCTGATCCAGGCCGGCGCCGTCTGGTACGACCTTGACGCCCGCGGCTACCGCCGCGAGCTCGATGGCCGGTTCGTCCTCGAGGCGTGGCTGCCCGGGGCCGACCTGACCCACGACCCGCACGAGCTGGACTTGGACCAGGTTCTGGCGCTCGACGGACCGACGCACATCTCGTCGATCATCGAGATGGAGCAGTACGGGTGGCAGTCGGTCCAGGGCGAAGTGCTGCTGATGCCGATCGTCTCCGCCGACCTGGTGCGCCGCCTCCTGGTCGTGATCGGCCCGGTGGAAGGCGAGATCGAAGCGACGCTGCAGCTGGTGTGCCGGTCGGCCGGCGCCGTGCTGGACCACCTGGCCGAGCGCCGCGGGCGCGACATCCGCGATCGGCTGGTGCGGCGCCTCTCGGCTTCGACCGGCTCGTTCCAGTCGTGCGTCCGGGCTGTCGTCGGCGAATATCTTGGCGCTGTGGAAGCTGCGGCCGGCCGCGTGGCGGTGACCCGTCCCGCGCAGCCGACCGTGACGCTGTATTCGACGGGCGGCGAAGGGTGGGTGACCGAGCCGGTACCCGCGCTGGCGCCCGGCGCGGTGGAAGTGAGCACGAGGCGGATTGCCCTCGGCTTCGCCATTGGCAACGGCGCGAACGCGGTCATCGAGCTGCTTGCGTCGCCCGAGAGGCCGTTCACCATCGAGCGCGCGCAGGCCGCGCGCGTTGGGGCGGACGTCCTGAGCGTCTGGCTGGCGGGTATCGCCCTCGGGGCATCGCAGCTGTCCGCCGATCGCGTCCCGGCGGTTCCCGCAACGCCGCCCTTCGAAGAGGCGATGCGCGAGGAGCTGACGAAGGCGCGGCGCCTGAGCCTGAGCGGCGGGGTCTTGGTGGCGAGCGTTCCCGGGTCGGCCGTTCCCGATCCGCGGGTGCTCTCGATCGTCATTCGCACCGTGCGCGCCGAGTTGAGGTCTGCGGACCTCCTCGGGCAGCTCTCCAGCGGCGACATTGCCGCGGTGCTGGTGCGGACCAACGCGGACGGCGTGGCCAGGGCGGCCGTGCGCGTCCGCGAACGGCTGGACGCGCTGGCGCGGGCGCGTCAGCTTCCCCCGGTCGTGGTGGGGCACGCGCTCTACCCGGCGGGGCCGGGCGAATCGCCTGTGGTGCTGGTGGCCCTGGCGCGGAAGGAAGCCGGGCTGGTGTTCAGCTAGAACCGGGCCGATAAGCGGATGGGTAATGCGCCTCGGGTGGCGCTGGCGAGGATGAACCGATGACCTTGAAGGAACGGCTTGGGGACCGGCGCACCGACCTGCGCTTCGAGATCATCGGGCAGTTGTGGGGATCACTGGAAACCGTCGAACAGCTGTCGCTGCGCAACCTCGCGCGCGGCGGGGCGCTCGTCGAGTCGCGGATGCCGCTGAACCAGGAAATGGTCCGGGCGGTGCGGCTGGCGTTCGGGGACCAGACCAGCGACATTCAGGTGAAGGTGCGGCACGTGACGTCTGAGCAAGTGGCGGGCGGCGAGCGCTACCTGGTGGGCCTGGAATTTGTCGAACCAAGCGCGACAGCGCTCGAGCAGATTGACCGGATCGTGGCGGCCCGCCTGGCCGACTCCAAGCCGGTTGCGGAGGCGTAAAAGATGTCCCAGGCCTTTCTCGAACGGCGCCGCGAACCGAGGGTGCCGATGTCGGACGACCAGACGATCGGTCTCCCGATGGCGCTCACGGTCCGGCTCGTGGATATCAGCGCCGGCGGCGTGCTCCTGTCATCGTCGCAGAAAATGGCGCTCGGCCGGCGGGCCCGCCTGCACACCATACTTGGCGCCGACCCCTTCAACGTGGAGGTGGAAGTGCGGCGCCTGGCCGACGGCAGCCTCGAGAGCAACGGCCGCGGCCGCTATCGGATCGGGGCCGTGTTCACCACGCTGGACGAGGCGTCCGGCCGCAGCGTGAACCGCTTCCTGTCCGGCAACATCCAGTAGTTCCCGACCCCGGCCGTGCGCCACGGGCCGGACTAATAACCCGGCCGAGCCTCTTTGGTTCCGGCTCGACCGGGTTATGCAAGACAGAGCCAAGGCAGAGGCGACCAAGCGATGAGAAGAACCGGGCACGCGCAAATGATCGGCACCAGCCTTCCGGTCCTCGACCTGAAGGCGGAGATCGAGCGCATCGCCCGGTCGGACGCCAAGGTGCTGGTCACCGGCGAGAGCGGGACGGGCAAGGAACTGGTGGCGCTCGGCATCCACTCGAGCAGCGCCCGCGTGGACAAGCCGTTCGTCCCCGTCAACTGCGCCGGGCTTCCAGAAACCCTCCTCGAATCCGAACTCTTCGGCCACGTCAAGGGCAGCTTCACGGGCGCCTATCGCGACAAGCAAGGCAAGCTGGAGATGGCCGATCAGGGGACGGTGTTCCTGGACGAGATCGGCGAGATGACGCCGCGCCTCCAGGGGCTGCTCCTGCGCTTCCTCGAGACGGGCGAGCTGCAGAAGATCGGCTCCGACCGCGCCGTCGGCAGCGTCAACGTGCGCGTCATTGCCGCCACCAACCGCAACCTGCCCGAGATGATTGCGCAGGGCACGTTCCGCGAGGACCTCTACTACCGGCTGAACGTCATCCACCTGCACGTGCCGCCGCTGCGCGAGCGCAAGGACGACATCCCGATGCTGGCGGATCACTTCCTCCGCCACTTCACGCGAAGCGGCATGTATCCGGCCAAGACGCTCGCCCCCGAGGCGATCGCGGCGCTCGTGGATTACGGATGGCCGGGCAACGTCCGCGAACTCGAGAACGTCATCGAGCGGATGGTGGTGACGGGGCAGAACGAGACCATCAACCCCGACGACCTCCCGGTCGAGATCCGCACCCAGCAGAGCGTGATGATCCGTCCCAAGCGCGAGCGCCGCCGGACGGTAGCCGACGACCTCTACAAGCGGCTGGTGGACGGCCGCGAGTCGTTCTGGTCCGCGGTCTACCCGCTCTACATGCAGCGCGAGATCACTCGCTCGAACATGCGTGACCTGGTGCGCAAGGGGCTGGAGGAAGCGCGCGGCAACTACAAGATCGTCACGCGGTTGTTCAACATGGACACGCGCGACTACAAGAAGTTCCTCAACTTCCTGCGCAAGCACGACTGCCAGCTGCCGTTCAAGGAATACAGATAGGGACAGGGATCAGGGATCGGGGATTTCCCCCCAAAGCCGATTATCGGTACAACCGGTGGTTCGTCGGATGTTCGCCGACAGGTTTCGTGTGCCTGCTCCAAAGCCGCACACGACATGGGCCGATAGAACAGGTAGCATGAGGTGTATGGCAACGATGAAGCGAACGTCCATTGCTGTGGTCGTGCTGGTCGGCCTTGGTTTCTTTGGCCTGACTGACGCATTTGCGCAGGATTTCGCGAACTCCCAGCCGCCATCGCAGACTGCGTCTGCTTCGGCGGGCCAAGGGAAGCCGCAGACGCCGGCCACGAAGCAGGCCGAGCCGGCCAAGGACACCAAGCAGAGTAAGCCGCAGACGCCTGTCAAACCCGACCCGAAGGCCCAGCCGCCTTCGCAGGCCCGGCCTGCTACGGCGAGCCAAGGGAAGCCCGGCGCCAAGCCGACCGTGACCCCGGCGCCCATCGTGCCGGCCCCGGCCGTGCCTCCGCCGCCCGGCTACGTCATCGGGCCGGACGATGTGCTGCAGGTGCTGTACTGGAGAGAGAAAGATGTGTCGGCCGAGGTGGTGGTGCGGCCGGACGGGATGATCTCGCTGCCGCTGCTCAACGACGTCCAGGCGGCGGGCCTCACGCCCGAACAGCTTCGCGACAAGGTGAACGAGGCGGCGAAGAAGTTCTTCGAGGAACCGAGCGTCACCATCAACATCAAGCAGATCAACAGCCGCAAGGTGTTCATCACGGGGAGCGTTGGCAAGCCCGGGCCGTACCCGCTGACCGCGCCGACCACCGTGCTGCAGCTGGTCGCGATGGCCGGGGGGCTGTCGGAGTTTGCAAAACGGGGGAAGATCTCCGTGATGCGCACCGAGAACGGCAAGCCGGTCCGCTACCCGTTCAACTACGACGACGTCGCCAAGGGGAAGAACCTGAAGCAGAACATCGAGCTGAAGCCGGGGGATACGGTGATCGTTCCCTGACGGGGATAGGCGGAGAGGCGGGAAGGCGGACAGGCGGACAGGTGCGGCGCGTAGGGGCGACCGGCTGGTCGCCCGGACAGGTGTGGCGCGTAGGGGCGACCGGCTGGTCGCCCGGACAGGGACGTGGGACGAGGGATCAGGGGTGGCAATTCTCAGTTCGCAATTCGCGGTTCGTTTGACGGTGCGCTTCGCGGCATGTGCCGTGGCGCTGTTCGTCTGTACCCCCGCGCTTGCCCAGCGCCCGCGGCCCGACCGCGCGTATCGCGGCCTGTTCGGCGGCAACGGCGCGGATCCGAACAGCAGCGAGTCGTTCGACGTCAGCATTTCCCTGTTCGGCGCCTACGACGACAACGTGCTGGCGGACCGATCGCAGGGCGGCCTCGACCCCCGCTTCCAGAAGAGCGGCGGCTACGCCGGCGGAACCCTGTCGCTCGACTACTCGAAGAAGGCCGGCCGCGCCGCGTTCGACTTCACCGGTGGCACCAGCTACCGCTACTACCCGTCGATCAAGGAGATGAACGGCTTCAATTACTGGGCGAGCGTCGGCTTCAGCGCAAAGCTCTCGTCGCGCACCGACTTCCGCGCCACCGAGAGCGCCAGTTACTCGCCGTTCTACTCGTTCGGCGGCTTCCCGGGCCTCGCGCCCTCCGTGCCTGGCGATGTCGCGCCAATCAGTCCCGACTACCCGCTGCTCGAGCAAGCGGCCATTTCCCTGTTCTCGTCAGCGTCGATCGATCATCGCCTGACGCCGCGTGCGTCGCTGTCGGCCGACTACTCGCTGTCCTACACCGACTACCGCAACCAGAACCAGCCGTTCAGGAACTGGGGCGCCGGCGGGAGGTTCAGCTACCGGTTGAGCAGCCGCGCCGGCCTGCACCTCGGCTATCACTTCCGCCGCGGCACCTACGGCCTCTACTACGGCAACAGGCCAATCGACGGCCACGACATCGACGTGGGCATCGACTACAACCGCGCGCTGTCGTTCTCGCGCAAGACCACCGTTGGCTTCAGCACTGGGTCGTCGATCTACCGCAGTTTCTCGCCGGGTGGGACGACCGTCATCAGCGACTGGCAGTACAAGACGCACTACATGGTCACCGGCAACGCGTATCTGAATCGCCAGATCGGCCGGAGTTGGACGGCGCGGCTCGACTATCGTCGCGGCCTTCAGTTCGTCCAGGGGTTTCCGGATCCGTTCTTCTCCGACTCGGTGTCGGCCGGTGTGGGCGGGTTCATGGGGCCGCGATCGCGCCTGAACTTCACGGCCGCGTACACAACCGGCGACGTGGGGATCAACATCGGCGGCCGCGGCTACGACTCGTACACCGGCGTGGCCAGTTACCAGTTCGCCCTCGGGAAATGGGGGGCACTGTTCGCGGATTACAACTATTACCACTACGTCTTCGACCCGACGGTCCCGCTCCCGCCCGGAATGAGCCGCGGCCTGGACCGCCAGAGCGTACGTGGTGGGTTGAATCTGTGGTTGCCGCTCCTCCGGTAGGCGGGCTTGCCCCGCCGAAGCTCGGAGAGCGAAGGCGGAGGGCGGATAGGCGGAGGGCGGAGACGGAACGACGGAAAGGTGGGGCGCCGGCAGGCGACCATTGGCGGTGCCGCAGTGTGACGGGTATTTCCCGCCTCCCCGCCTTTCCCCCTGACAGGCGAAGCGAGGTCGATTGTGTTACCTGGCAAGAAGTATCTTCCCGAAGATATCCTCCGGATCGCGTGGCGCCGGAAGTGGTTCATCGTCATCCCCTTCGTGGTGGTGTCGGCTGCCACGGCCATCGTCGCCTGGCGGCTGCCGAACGTGTACAAGTCGGAGGCGCTGATTGCCGTCGTCGCGCAGCGGGTGCCGGAGAGCTACGTCAAGTCCACGGTGACCACCAAGACCGAGGACCGTCTCCTGGCCCTGTACCAGAAGGTCCAGAGCCGGACCTACCTCGAACGGGCGATCCAGGAGTTCAATCTGTACCCGCGCGAGCGTCGCACTGGGATCATGGAGGATGTGGTCGAGCAGATGCGCCGCGACGTCCGTATCGAGCCCGTCAAGGGCGACACGTTCCGGGTGAGCTACGTCAGCCAGGACCCGCGCACCGCGATGAAGGTGGCCGACAAGCTGGCCGGCTGGATTATCGACGAGAGCCTGAGCGACCGGACCGTGGTTGCGCAGTCCACCACCGATTTTCTCTCCACGCAGCTCGAGGACGCGAAGCGGCGTCTCGAGGGGCACGAGAAGACGCTGGCAACCTACAAGATGGCCCATGCCGGTGAGCTGCCCACCGAGCGCGAGGCGAACCTGCAGGTGCTCTCGAACACCCAGATGCAGGTGCAGGCGATGGTCCAGTCGATCGCGCAGGATCGCGAGCGCC
>JADGOB010000311.1 GCA_017883185.1 Acidobacteriota bacterium | reverse complement strand
ACTTAGGCGGGGATGGATTGCACCCGGGCGGATGCCTTGAGCATGAACCCGTTGGGCGCGACCAAGGTGACCATCGCCCAACGCACTCGGAAAGATCTTCCGCGACCTCCGGACGAACCCGGAGGTTGGTCGAAACTGGCGCACCAATTTCGAGCGCTATGCCGCTTTGACAAAGCGCGGCACCGGAAGATACCGCCGCAGAGCCCTTACGTTACTCGACGCGCTCGCCGCAGATTCAGACCGCGTTTCACGGTAGGCAAGCTGGGGGTCAGCGTACTGTCGTCTCCCGATACAGACGAACTGGGACGGAACGGTGTTTCGACTCGGTTCGTTTATCGACGGTGTTGTGAAGCTGCGGGTATTCCGCCCGGCTGGAGGAGGGCCGACCGTCCCCTTTTCGGAGAACCCCGCCGGGCCAGACCGGCCTCGGGGCCCTTGAAGAGCGTCGGCTCGGAAGGAGCGCGCGACTTCGCAGCGACGTCGCGTGAGTCCTGAGCGCACCCACACGGCATCTCTGGAACCCACGTGGCCAAAGTGCGCCTGTTTTCGGGCGTTCCGAAGCCAGGCATGGCCCCACACGTGGGCGCCATTGCACGCGATCGCCCGCTGGAACCCACTACGCCTAGCTAAATTGTTGAAAACAAAGGATTGGATTTGGCGGAGAGGGTGGGATTCGAACCCACGTGCCGCTTACGCGACAAGACGCTTTCGAGGCGCCCCCGTTACGACCACTTCGGTACCTCTCCGCAGTACGGAAGGACAATTGTCTATTGTAACCGAGGAGACGGGATGCGCCAAGACCCGCGCCGACCGTGTGAGGCAAACTGCCTGCTGCGAACTGCCTGTCCGGGCGACCAACCGATCGCCCCTGCACTGCCTGCTAGCCACTGGCCACTGGCAACTGACCACTGCCTCCCCCTCCCCGCCGCTCCTTGAAGAAGCCCTGGATGATCTCGCGGCACTCGTCCGCGAGTACGCCCTGAACCACGTCGAACGTGTGGTTGAGGCCCGGCGACTCGTGCGCCCGCACGGAGGAGACGATGGCTCCGGTCCGCGGTTCGAGCGCGCCGAACACGAGCGTGCCGACGCGCGCGTGCACCAGCGCGCCGACGCACATCAGGCACGGCTCGACGGTCACGTAGAGCGTCGAGCCGGTGAGACGGTAGTTCCCGGCTCGCGCGGCGGCCGCACGAATGGCCACGATCTCCGCATGGGCTGTCGGGTCGTGGCTCCCGATCGGCTGGTTGAACCCGGCGCCCGTGATCTGCCCGTCGATCACCAGCACAGCCCCCACCGGGACCTCACCGGCCGCTGCCGCCAACCGCGCCTGCGCGAGCGCCTCGCGCATGAAGAGTTCGTGTGGATCCATGGTCAGATGGCGGGTCTGAAGGCCCGCCTGGCACCCTTTCTACCGTTTGGCGCGGCCGACCAGGTCCGCCGCCGCCTGCCCGAGCAGCAGCGTCTCGGTCGTGGCGCACACCAGCGAGTGCCCCGCCGCGAACGCACGGCCAGCCGCCTCGCCGTCCACCACGAAGATGCCGCAGGCCAAAGGCTTCGCGGCGCTCGCGCTGACGATCGCCGCAATCGCCTCCTGCACGTCCGGCGCGTCGATCTCGCCGGGCTTCCCCAGGCTCGCCGACAAGTCGAACGGCCCGATGAACACCGCGCTGATCCCCGGCACCCCCACGATCTCGCGGATGTTCGCCACCGCGGCGATGTGTTCCACCTGCGCCACGATGAGCGTGTCGTCGTTGTCGTGCGCAATGGCGGCCTGTAACCGGCCGCCATATCCCTGGGCGCGCGCCACGCCGATACTGCGTTCGCCCACTGGCGGGTACTTGGCTGCACGCACCGCCGCCCGGGCCTCCGACGCCGTGTTGACGTGCGGCACGATGATCCCCGCCGCGCCCGTGTCGAGCGCCTTCGCAATGAGGATCGGCTCGTTGTGCGGGACGCGGACGATGCAGGGGCACGAGTGGGAGACGGCCTGCACCATGCGCTGCACGGCGGCGAAGTCCAGGAGGCCGTGTTCCATGTCGATGAACAGCCAGTCGAAACCGGCCGCGGCCATCACCTCCGCGATCTCGGGCGACGGCAGCGTGAGCAGCGTCCCGAGCAGCGGCTTGCGGCGTTCGAGGCGTGCGCGAAATCTGGCGTTGGACGTGTCGGACAAGCAGTCCTCCGGGTAAAAGCGGGTTCCGGACCGTGAGCGTACCATAACTTCCCAACCAGGGAGCCGGGTGCACCGTCCAAACATCCGACCTCGCGGCCCCGTCGTTCGAATCGTCACCACGGCCCCGGACCAAGGAACTACCGCATGCCCGCCCGGCCTGGACGGATCGCCCTGCCAGTCGTTGTCGTCGTGCTCGTGCTCGTTGGCGGGTGGCTTGCGGACGTCCGCAACGTCGCCGCCGCACCTGAGTTGCAGGCACTATCCGCCGCCGCAGGTGCATCACCCCAGGAAAAAACGCCCCAGGAAGCGCCGCCTCGAGCCGCCCCTCCCAAGGGTGCGCCGCCCAAGGGTGCGCCTCCCCAGGGCACGCCTCCACCAGGCATTCCTCCCGGCCCACCGCCCGGCCCGCCGCCGTTGCCCCGCGGCCTCCGCATCTTTCTCGACTGCACCAACGCGTACTGCGACGACGATTTCTTCCGCTCCGAGATCGCGTTCGTCGATCACGTGCGGGACCGCCGCGATGCCGATGTCCACGTGCTCGTCACGGCCCAGGACACGGGCGGCGGGGGGCGCGATTACTCGATCGCGCTGATCGGCCTCGGCCGGTTCGACAAGGTCGATCACACCCTGCACTACGTCTCGAAGAACACCGACACCGAGGACGCCACCAGGCGAGGGCTGGTGAGCACCGTCAAGCTCGGACTCGTCCGGTACGTGGCCGACACGCCGGCCGGCGGCGAGCTGCAGATCACGCATCGCCGCACCGCGCTTCCCGGAGCGCCGGCCGCCGGCAGCCGCGATCCATGGAACTTCTGGGTCTTCCGGACAAACCTCCGTGGCGGCGGCAGCGGCGAGTCGTCCAGAACGTCGGTGAATCTCTCAGGGGGCCTCTCGGCCAACCGCGTCACCGAGGCGTGGAAGATCCTCACCAGCGCGAACGGCAGCTACAGCGAGAGTGACTACACGTTCCCCGAAGGCGATTCGTTCAGCAGTCTCTCGAGGAGTTGGAGCGGGTCGGCGCTGATCGTCAAGAGCCTCGGGGCGCACTGGGCGGCCGGCGGCCAGGGATCGGCCTCGTCGTCCACGTACCTCAACCAGGAACTGAAGGTGCGGGCTGCGCCGGCCATCGAGTACAACCTCTATCCATACTCCGAATCGACCCGGAAGCAGCTGACGTTCAACTACGCGGTGGGGCTGAACCGCTTCAACTACCGCGAGCCCACCGTGTTCGACAAGCTGGGTGAGACGCTGATGGACCAGACGCTCACGGTCTCGCTCGACCTGCGACAGCCCTGGG
>JADGOB010000121.1 GCA_017883185.1 Acidobacteriota bacterium | reverse complement strand
GTTCTCGAAGGGTCGAAGGGTCAGGACGGCGAGCCGCTCCAGCAGTTCGAGGGGATCGAACAGGAGGTGCGTGGTGCCGTCCGACCACGCGTGCCGGAGTTGCAGCACCGCCTGCCCGTCGGCCGTCAGATGGAGCCGGCCCTGCGCGACGGCCGGCCGCAGCGCATAACCGGCAGAGCCGCTCGAGGCGGTCCCGCTGGTCGGCCGGGACGCCCACGCCGGCATCGAGGTCGAATCCATCCTGGCGGGTGTGACAGCGCCCGGGCGCTGGGGGCCAGGAAGACCGAGGATATTCGCCGACCGGACCCTCCGGGTAGGCAGTCTCTGCCCTCGTCCGCAGGACCGACGATGGCAATGATCGCAGTGGCCGAGGAGTCGGGTCTCAAACCCGGAGAGGGGGGCGGCCGAGCATCGCCCGGGGGGATCGGCTGAGGACGGCCGACAGCCGGCAGCGGGGAGCAGAGCACGCGTGACAAGTTGACAAGCTGTCAGTTGCCAGCGCTTCACGCGTGACAGACTGCCAACTGCCAACTGGCAACTGACTACGTTCTGTCCCGTACCGCCCGCTCGATCCGCTCCAGCGCCTCGGTCAGTGTGCTGCGCGGGCACGCGAGGTTGATCCGCTCGAATCCCGCGAGTTCGTCGCCGAACCACGGGCCGCTGTCGAAGTAGACGCCCGCCGACCGCAGGAAGAAGTCGTCGAGTTCCGCCTGCTTCATGCCCAGTTGCCGACAATCGATCAGCGCGAGGTAGGTGCCCTCGGGTCTCACAAACCGCAGCGAGGGAATCCGTTCCCGTATGAACCGGTCGGTGAAATCCACGTTCGCTGCGAGGTACTCGAGCAGTTGATCGAGCCACTCCTCGCCTCCCCGATACGCGGCCTCCAGCGCCACCGTTCCAAACAGGCTTGCGATGATCAGCCCGGCGGCGTCGAATTGGGCGGTGTACCGAGCGAGCAAGGCCGGGTTGCTGGCGATGACGAGCGACATCGACAGGCCAGCCACGTTGAATGTCTTGCTCGGCGCGACGCAGGCCAACGTCCGGGCGGCCAGATCGGGCGAGATGGTCGCGAGCGGGACGTGCCGTTGCCCGTGCAGCGTCAGGTCCATGTGAATCTCGTCTGACAGCACCACCAGGTCCCGCCGCACGCACACCTCGCCGAAGCGCTCCAGTTCCTCTCGCGTCCACACGCGACCGACCGGGTTGTGCGGGCTGCAGAGGATGACCAGGCGGGTGCTCGCGTCGATCTTCCGCTCGAGGTCGGCCAGGTCCATCCTGTACTGGCCGCCCACGACGACGAGCGGGTTCCTGACGAGTCGCCGCCCGTTGTTCTCGACGGCGCGGAAAAACGGGTAGTAGACAGGCGTCTGGACGATGACGCTGTCGCCGGGCTGGGTGAACGCGTTGACGCACAGGCTGAGAGCGGGCACCACGCCCGGTGATCGCGCGAGCCAGCGTCGGTCCACCACCCACCCGTGGCGCTTCCGCAGCCACGCGATGGCCGATTCCCAGAACGACTCCGGCACTAAGACATAGCCGTAGGCGCCGTGGGCCGCGCGACGTGCGACCGCCTCGACCACGGCGGGCGGCGCGGCGAAATCCATGTCGGCCACCCACATCGGGATCACATCGTCGAGACCGAACTGGGAGCGGCAGTGATCCCACTTGAGCGAATGCGTGTGGCGGCGGTCGAGCACCGTGTCGAAGTCGTAGCGCATCTCTGGTGAATTATATGCGGCGGCGAGCCCCTGCAGGGCGACAGGGTGGTCGGGAGAACCGGCCCGCCGGCTCCCCCCCGACTCTCGGGCTGTTCGCGAAGACCGTTCGCGACGGGCGCGACACGGAAGGCGTTCGAGGACGAAGGCGCGCCGGCTCGGCTCTCAGGCTGAAGCGAGCGGCAGCTCCTCCAGGCCCTGGCGCACGACGGAGACGATCAGGTCGATCTCCGAGCGGGTGATGTCGAACGCGGGGGTAAAGCGCAGGCCCGTTTCGCCCCCGTGAATCATTTCGATGCCGTGCGTCCGCAGGTATTGCTCGAATCCGCCTTCGCCCAGCACCAGGTAACGCGCCGGGTTCAGCATGGCGCTGACCATCAGGCCGGTGCCCACGACGCGGTCGATCGCACCGGGAAACGCCTCCGACAGCTGCTCGAGCCCGGCAGCCAGGTCGCGCCCACGCTCGCGGATGTTCGTCCGCGTCTCCTCGGTGATCGCCTCGATCACGGCGCACGCGGCTTCCATCGCCCGGGGATTGCCGGTCATCGTGTTCCCGTAGAGCCCGGTCACGTACGTGGCCGCCACCTCTTCGGTGACCGCCACGACCGACAGCGGGTACTGGCCGGCGTTCAGCGCCTTCGAGTACGTCTCCATGTCGGGAGGCGCCGACGCTTCGAAGCCCGGGTAGTCCACGATGCTCAGGCACCCCTGCGCGCGGAGCGCGGCCTGGATCGAGTCCACGACGAGCCACGTGCCCATGCCGGTCGTCAGCGCGCGGACCGCGTCGTAGTACTCCGGGGTCATCGCCAGCCCCGGCACGCCTTCGCCCATGACGGGCTCCACGAAGACCGCCTCGAAGAACGTGCCGTTCCGGTCGGCCTCCTCGAAGGCCCGGCGGAGCGTCGGGACGTCGTTGATCGGCACGAAGAGAAGGTTGTCGGTGCCCCGGAACGACGCGAGGTGACGCGCGTACGCAGGCCGGCACGACTGCGAGAGGCGGGCGGGCCCTTCGGTCCGCCCGTGAAAGCCGTCCACGATTGCCAGGCGCATCACCGGCTTACCCTCGTGTCGGCCGCCTGGGTCCGTCATCGTCCGCGCGTGAATGTCCGCCATCCGGCAGGTGAAGGTGACCGACTCGGACCCGCTGTTGAGGAACACGAACCTGCTGAACGGACACTCGCCGTGCGTGCGCCCGATCTCCCGCGCGAGGCGTTCGGTCAGCCGATACTGGCTGAACGACGGCGTCATCACGTTGGCCATCACGAGCGGCAAGCCGATGGCCGCCAGGACGGGCGCGGGCGCGTGCCCGAGACCCAGCATGCCGTAGCCGCCGGAGTCGTGGACCACCGCGCCGTGCGAGGTCACGATCCATGGACCTTCGGCCGCCAGCGGCACGTAGGGATTGATGCTGGGAGCTGGATAGAAGTTGAGGATCCGCTGTTGCAACTGCCGACAGAGGTCCTTCTCGGACATACGAAAGAACTCGCCGTACGACGCGCTCATCGCCGTGCGGCACTCGACCGCCGTCTCGATCGCCCTTGCAAGGCGCGGGTCGCGAGCCAGGAATTGCTCGATCACGTCATCGGTCAGGCCACGGGTCCACGCCTGACCGGCCGCGGCGCGGATCGACTGCAGGGACTCGAGGGACGGCGAATGGGTCATCGATGGGCCTCAAATCAATCAGAAGCCAGAAGTCAGAAGCCAGAAGCCGGGATTCAGGATTCGGTGTCCCCGGGTTCAACTAGCATAATTATACATCATAGCGCATAGTTATGCATCCAAAGACCATCATGAAGCCAGAGCAATCCTGAATCCTGACGCCTGAATCCTGAATCCTTAATTCTACGTAATCGTCACCAGCGAGGGATCGTACTGCTCCGGCTTCTGGAAGCCGAGCAGCGTCAGCAGCGTCGCGGCGACGTGGCTCAGGCGTGGCGATGGAACGTGGGTCAGTGAAAGCCGGTTCGCGCCCGAGAAGTCCTTGATGATGAACGGCACCGGGTTGAGGGTGTGCGCCACCATCGCCTCCCGCTTGCCCTTCTTCTCGGTGAACATGCAGTCCGCGTTGCCGTGGTCCGCCGTCACCACCAACACGCCGCCGGCCGCGCGAACGGCGGGCAGCAGGCGCTGCAGGCCGAGATCCACGGATTCGACCGCGATCCGGATGGCGTTGACGATGCCCGTGTGCCCGACCATGTCGCCGTTGGGGTAGTTCAGCCTGATGAACTTGAACTGCCCGGACCGCACCGCGTCGATCGTCGCGTCGGTGATCTCGGCCGACTTCATCCACGGGCGCTGATCGAACATCACCCTGTCGGACGGGATCTCGACGTACTTCTCCACGCGCTCGTCAACGTAGCCGGAGTTGTTCCCGTTCCAGAAGTAGGTGACGTGCCCGAACTTCTGCGTCTCCGAGATCGCGTACGACGTCACGCCCGCCGTGCAGAGGTACTGCGACACCGTGCAGTCGATCGCCGGCGGCTCCACCAGGAACTGCCCGGGAATCTGCGCGTCGCCGTCGTACTGCATCATCCCCGCGTAGAAGACGGCCGGCACGCGCACCCGGTCGAACTCGTGGAAGTCGCGCTCCTCGAACGCGCGCGAGATCTCGATTGCGCGGTCTCCGCGGAAATTGAAGAACAGCACCGCGTCGCCGTCCTGGATCGTGCCCACCGGCTGGCCGCCGCTCGCAATGACGAAGCTGTCGAGGTATTGGTCCGTGCTCGTCGGATCCTCGCGGTAGTAAGTCTCCACCGCGTCCCTGGCCGACGCGAACTGACGGCCGATGCCCAGGACGTGCGCCTTCCACCCGCGCTCCACCACCGCCCAGTCGGCGTTGTAGCGGTCCATGGTGGTGACCATCCGGCCGCCGCCCGACGCGACGCGGTAATCGCGCCCGCCCGTGGCGTTCAGCCGGGACAGGTGCCCCTCGAGCGCGTCGAGATACGTCAGCGCGCTCCGTTCACCGACATCGCGCCCGTCGAGCAACGGGTGCACGCGGACGCGCGCCATCCCTTCTTCTGCGCAACGGTCGAGCAGCGCGAACAGGTGGTTGATGTGGCTGTGCACGTTCCCGTCGGACAGGAGTCCGATAAAGTGGACCGTGCCGCCGGACTTGCCGCGCGCCATGGCGGCCTGCCAGGCCGCGCTCCTGAAGATGGCCCCGGACGCCACTGCGTCATTGACCAACTGGGCCCCCTGCGCGAACACCCGCCCGGCCCCGAGCGCGTTGTGGCCCACCTCGGAATTGCCCATGTCCTCGTCGGATGGCAACCCGACCGCCTTTCCGTGCGCCTTCAGCGTGACGAAGAGCGGCTCGGCGAGCAGTTCGTCGAGCACCGGCGTGTTCGCCAGGAAGACGCCGTCCGATTCGTCGCGCTTGCCCAGGCCGACGCCGTCCATGATGACGAGCACAACCGATCCGGGAAACGCGTGGTAGCCGGGAAGACGAGTGAGCTGAAGTTGCGTCACGTGGCACTGCCTCCTTGATGGCCGGGCGGACGGCCATCCCGAACGCCCTATCAGCTACAGTACCCCATCATGCCCACAACGTCAGCTTTCACGTTCTTGCACACGACTCCTGGATATTGAGGACGTCGGCGGCGAGGCGCCACCCGTCGGCGCTGGCGGCGCCGTGATGGCTTTCTTCTTCCGGCTCCCGGTGAAGATACCCAGCGAGGCGTGGTCCCTGTTCACGTCGATCTTCAGCAGGTGGCCCGTCACCGACACGCGGATCTCGCCCGCCTGGTCAGTCACTTTCGCCACCGCTTCCACGGCCGGCCAGCATCAGCCCGAGCAGCACGAGAGAAGTGATTCGCGCCATGTTCGCCTCATCTGAGGTTTGCCGGAGGGCGGACGAAGGTGACGCGCTTTTCCAGACCGGCCGAATTCGTCGATAATGCGGGGACGCAGATGAGGACGCCCAGACGGCCCGTTGACACGCTCGTTCGCGCCGCGTTCGCGGCGGTGGTGGCCCTGCTGGTGGCATACCTCGCCTTCCTCCGCCCGATGCACATGAGGTGGGGCGCGACCGGCGTCGAAATCGCTCGCTCGATGCCCGGCGACCTCGTGGTCGGCAACGCGACGTTCGTCGCGACCCGCGCCGTGACGATCGACGCCCGTCCCGAACAGGTGTGGCCTTGGATCGTCCAGATGGGCACGCGCAACAGACGCTTCGTCAAGGGTTTCGAGGCGAACCGCTACATGCTCTGGCTGGCGCGGTCGTCACCGCGGCTGACATGGTTCTGGGGTCTTTACCCGGTGGGCAGCGGCCAGACCCGCCTGGTCACGAGGGTCCGCTTCCGACATCCATGGCTGTCACCCGCCATCTTCCGGGTTCTTTTCGCCGACGTCCGTGACATCTTCACCGTCCGGGACGCCATGCTCGAGGTGAAGGCGCGGGCCGAATCGATGGCCGGGAACAGTCGCAAGCCGGGCTATGGCTCTTCGATCTTCGGCGCCTCGTCGGGCTTGTCCGACGGCGGCTCGGTGGCGTTCACCACGACCGACCGCTGGACTTCGATCGAGCAGTTGGTGAGCAGCGCTGCGAGCGCCCCGACCGCGGCCAGGATGGGTGCGGCCACGGTGCCGACGACACCGACGGTCAACGGGAACTCGGCGACGGAGCGATCGCCCTGGCGGATGACGATTCGCCGGACATTGCCTTCGCGAATCAGGCCCTTGACCTTCTCGAGCAGCTCACCGCCCTCGACCTTGATCGACTCCCACCAGGTTCGTTCCTCGGGCATGTCACCCTCCTCCGGTCGTGTTACCGTGAGGCGCGGCAGATACCGCGCCCCCGTCTGATCAGAAGAGACGACAATTCCCGTGGTGAAGTTCGCGGCCGGACCTACTTCGCGGCGCGGCTCGCGCGCCACTTCGCGCTCGTCGCGCCGGTGGTCGCGGTTCCCTCAATCGTCGTCCCGTTCACGCGGCCGATGTATTTCGTGTTGCCTGCCGTGAACGAGATCTCCTCGCCGCGCAGACGACCGTCGGTGATTGGCGTGCTGTCGGAGCCGAGGCGAATCGTGCCCGACACCATCTGGAAGTTCTGCGTGAGCGCCAGTTCGCCGTCCGGCAGCGTCCACACCCCGTCGGCCTTCGCCGGCACGATCCACAGGAGTGCGGTGCACCAGGTCGCGCAGTCGTTGCCCACCGTCGCCGTCTCGTCAGCGACCCAGGCTTCCATGGTGAAGGTGTTCGACACGATGCGCGTCCCGGGCTTCAAGTCGAGGATCTTCGGGCGAAGCCTCAGGTTGATGTCGGGCAGCAGGAACATGGTGATGACCGTGGCCTTCGAGAAGTCGGTCTCGAACAGGTCAGCCTTGACGAATTCGGCCTTGTCGCTCACGCCTTCCTTGGCGGCATTCTGCTTCGACAGTTCGACCATGTCCGGGTCGTATTCAATCCCCATGGCGCGAGCGCCGCGCTTGGCTGCCGTGATGACCGTCCGGCCGTCGCCCGAGCCAAGGTCCATGACGAAGTCCTGCGGCGTCATCTTCGCCATGTCGAGCATCTTGTCCACCAGCGTCTGCGGCGTCGGCACCCAGACGACGTCCTTGCCATGCTGTCCCACCTGGGGCTGGAACGGCGGCTTGGTCTCCTGCGTGGTTTGGGCGAGGACGGGGATGGCCACCAGCAGCAGGCAGAGGACCAGCCAGGATCGGCGCACGCAATGCGAAGGCATGTGTGTTCTCCTTACGCGGTTGAATCGATTCGTTCCAGGACCCATGGACAGCGTGCAATTATACTGCCGTCCATGCGGGGCTGTCCTCGTGGTGTTCGGCCCACTGTCCATCGGGTCATCGAGGGGCGAACGGCACATGCTACCGCGAGTCGTGGTGGCCGCACCACCGCGTGGAGTCAGCCGTAGCTGTCAGGATGACACCGTCTCCTGGCAACACCTCAGAGACCGAGGCGGAGCATCCACCACAGCAGCGCGCCAAAGATCAGCCCGATGACAACGACGGCGGTCATCCCGCTGACGAAATACGGGTACACCATGAAGGCGAGGCCCGCGGCCATCTGGGGCCACCGCGCCTGCTTCTTGCCGTAGACGAACAGGGCAAGACCGATGGTCCCGGCGACGAGCGAGAGAAAGAGCACACCGGGTTCGAGGGACATCCTCGTTCGATCCTGACACCAACCGGAGTGTCCGGCAAGGCCGCTTCACCGGAGCGGAATCGTCACGAAGCGCGAGGCCCTGCAGCGCCTCCGGCGCGAGGCGCGCGCCGCATCCGCCCTCAACCACCCCGGCATCAGGACGGTCTACCACTTCGACGAGTTCGAAGGGCACCGCGACATCAAGCCCGCGTCCACAAGGCTGTGGCGGTCAGGGTTTCCGATCACGGGCGTTCTGTGACCTCGCCGCGACCGGTCGGGGCGCTTGGCCCGCGCGACCCCATTCCATGGGCTACGCGCTCGGCAGCGTGCTCAACCACGTCCTGCTCCACCAGACGATCATCGGCCACGAGGCGAAGAAACAGCTCGAACTGGCCGGCGACTACCCGGACATCCTCATCGCGCGCCACGGCGGCGGCAGCAATTTCGGCTGGCTCGTGTTCCCGTTCCTGAGTGACAAGCTCGCCGGCACCCGGAAGGCCCTGCGGGCCATCGCCGTGGAGCCGTCCGCCTGCCCCAGCCTGACCGCCGGCACGCGTGAGTACGACTTCGGCGACACGGCGGGCTCGACCCCACTGATGATGATGCACACGCTGGGCCACACGTTCATGCCCGCCCCGGTGCACGCGGGCGGCCTCCGGCACCATGGCTCGGCCCCCCTGGAGCGGGCGTCCAACATCGTGGCGGAAGCCCGCCAGGCTCTCTCACGCGCGCTGCTCGGCGACGACCCGCGCCGGGCTCCGAATTCCAGGTGCCGAGGATCTGTTCGACGATTGCGTGTTCGTCGGTCATGTTCTTTCCAATGTGCCACGCACTCGCTCCCCCACGGGACCACCGGTGCGGAGCAGGTTGTCATCGACCGGTACATCCGGCAAGGCGGAGCGCCTGTGGCCTGTGGTGGAGATCGAGCCGCTTCGAACTTCGGCCCGGGCGGCTTGCATCTTCGAGTATCCTGTCAGCGTTTCCCGAGCGTTCAGGGCGCCTCACCACGGGCAAGGAGGCAAGCATGCGCAACAAGATGGCGGCCGTATTGTGCTGGTCGATCATGGCCGTCTGGCCAGTGCGGAGTGAGGCGCAGACGCTGGACGAGTTGCAGCATCCGCTCGTGCCAGCCGGCAAAGGGGTGTTTTCGACTGAGTACGAAGTGTATGGGATCGAGTACGGAGCGGTCGATCTCGACTACGGCAGGATGACCTACTACAGACCGCAGCAGGTCCTCTTTCCAGAGGCGGCTTTGGGCCTGCCGAGGAACCTGCAACTGAAGCTCGTCGGCACCTATCAACTCCCGACGCTCTTCTCCCATCCGACATTCGTGCCTTCGATGTACATCCGGGACAAGACCGCCATTCGTTCGCTCTCGGGCGAGTTGCTCTTCAGACCGACTGCAAACGTGGAGGTTGGTGGGTCTTTCTTGTGGGGGCGATCCGAGAGCGATTCGGACTATGCCCGCAGCAGCTCGATCAATGCCCAGGTCACGGAGCGCTACAAGGGCAGCATTCTGTCCGTCCACGGGACGTGGCTGTCATCTGCCGCGGGCGGCAACGGCCGGATACGGTCGGACCTCGACGGCCTGCACCATCCGTTGCTCGAAGCACACCACTGGAAGATCGATGGGGAACTCCTGCGCCGCTGGTATGGGTATGCCTACCGCGAGACCGATGATGTGACGCCGGACTATCTCCTCGAGGAGGTCCGATCGACAGACACACGGGTATGGCTCGCGGTGACACACGGCATCACTGGCCGCCTGCAGATACGAGCCGATGGTTACTGGCATCCGCCGTTCACGATCACCGAAACCGACCGCTCGTTGTTCACCGGGTGGGGCGCGACGGCCGAAAGAACGGAGAACGTGGTTCATCGCTACCGTGACGTCCATGGGTTGAGTCTGAACGCGAGATGGCGCGCGTGGCGGCAAGCGGAAGCGTTCCTGGAAGGGAGGTGGGACCGCGAGGAGATCACCGAAGGTGCCGCGTCCTCACAGGCCATTCCCAGAGCGTATCCCATGACGACCATCAGGGCCGGTGGGACGTGGTTGTCGCGGCCGCCCCGAAAGGAGACGGCCCTCGCCGCCGATCTCGCCGGGCTGTACCATCCACTGCTGGAACCGCTGCAGGTCAAGGTCGATGGCTTCGTCGATCATCGAAGTTCCCAGGAATCCCTCGGCCACCCCGAATCCTGGCATTATCGGCTCCAGACCACGGTGGGGCTTTCGTCGTCGCTGCAGGCGAAGGGCTATGGCGGCCTGTTGTTCTCGACCACGTGGCTGTCGCCGCACACGTTCGAGGGTCGTTGGACGCTTGGCGCAGAACTGACGCTCCGGATGAAACGCGGTACGGAGGTGCACGCGGCGGCCGACCTTCAGCCCGTCAGTTTCTTCGATGACTACCCACCCTTCATCCTGGGCCGAGACGACGCTTTCCGCTATTACCGGGACTTCCTCAACCGCGATTTTGGAGGGTCGCGCAGCGCGAGGGTGGGTGTGAGGTTTGTGTTCTGATTCTCTCTACGCTCGATGCTCACTGTCTCGCGCGCGAGGAGATCGGACGGGCGACAGACCCGGAAGACCGGGCGTACTTCGCTGGACAGATCGACGAGCGGCGTGCGGCGTTGGCCGTCGCCGCGGACATCCTCGGCCAGCGGGCGCGTTGAGCGCTGGCGCACGCGCTCGCGGAGGCCGACTCGCTCATGCGGGATCTGCTGTTGAGTGAGGACTTGCTGACGCGGGCCGACGACTGATGGATCGCGACGGTCGAGGCCTACCGGCAGCGTCACGGCCCGTCCGGTCGAGGTGGAGGGGAGCCGCGGGTTCCGGGCGCGGACGCCCAACTCGTGGCTCCCGTTCTGAGTTACTTCGGCTTCACCGATCCGGGGGCAGTCGGCTTCGGGGCCGGCTTCGGCGCCGGGACTGGCTTCGGCTCCGGCTTCGGCGGGATCGGTTTGTCCGGGGTCTGCATGGGGATCTCCTCTCCAGTGAGGCGCCCGTCATTGGGCGCGCGGTACGTATACCACACTCCTTCGGGTTGAGCCAGTCGTCCACGCATCCTTGTGCGCGAGGTAGGCCTGCCGAGGCGTCCGCCACCGTCACCAGCGGATCTTCGGTTCGTCGAACGACTCCGCCAGCCGGTTGAGTTCGTCGCGCACGACGCTCCATTCGCGCTGGATCGAGTCGCGCAACCCGTGCCTCGACAGCGTACGATTAATGTCTCGACCCGCCGAGATTGCGGTCGCCGCGTTCCTCCGCGATCGCGCCGGGTCGTGATCCCTGTTCCACGATTCCCGGAGCCGATCCATAGCGCGCGCCAGCTGGGCTGCGTCCCTGCTTAACTGATCCTCGCGTCCCGACCGCCTCAGGTTGCTGTGCTCCAGCGCCCGTCGCAACGCGGTCTGGAACTCGTCGGTTCGCCGCTCGAGGTCCGCGACGACCCCTGAGATGCGACCCACCCGCTCGCCCGGCCGCCCGCGATCCTGGGGCCGCTCGCGAGGCCGCGACTGGGCCGCGAGCACCCCAGACAGCGCCAGCACGACTGCCACGCCCACAATCAAGTGCCTCTTCATCTTGTTCCTTTCTGGCAGACTGGCTACCCGGCTTGCCGACGCGTCATGTCAGGACCCGTTCAATCGCCGGTGCACAGCGTGAATCTTATCATTTTGGGCGGTGCCCGGACACCTCCGCGGATAGCGAAAGGTCGCCGCGCTTTCGCGCCAGAGCGATCGAGGTGACGGCCGGGGCCTAAGCGGACGGCCCACCCCCGGCCGCCTCCGTGGGTGGGAAGACCCGTTCGAGATGGGTTGCGCTTGGCATTCTGGCGAGGGGGATGCAGCTTGCAACAACTTGCAAGCCGTTCCCGGACAGGCGTCCGCAGGCAACCTCGAACGGCCCCGACGCGGGACAGCCGACCCCGATTTTATGGGGTCGGCTGCTGGTTGCCGTGATTCTCGCCTGCCTCAGGAGCTCCGAGTAGGGAAGGAAGGCCACCGACGGT
>JADGOB010000310.1 GCA_017883185.1 Acidobacteriota bacterium | reverse complement strand
AGCGAGAAGCTCCAGAGGCCGGCGCCGGCCTCGCGGCCGAAGGCGAACGGCGTCACGAGGCGATTGTAGGCCCAGAGGGCGATAACGAGTGCGACCAGGGCCCAAGGGAACGCAGTCTTCGTCGCCTTGAGCACACGTTTCATTCGGGGAGCCATCGCTAGCGCAGGATCAGCGTCATCACGAGCGCGACCACGACGGCGCCGGCGAACGCGAGCAGGTTACGCCACACGGCGATGCGGCGGCCGAAGAACCGCATCTCGATGGGCAGCGTGACGACGCCGACCATGAGCAGCGTGGTGATGAACGCGGCGAGCACCGCAGTGGTGGCGCCGTGATCCTTGAGGACTCCGGCCAGCGGAAAGGCGATGAAGCCCGGGATGAGCGCGATGCTGCCGACGAGCAGGGCGGCGACAAACGGCAGTGGGCCGCCGCCGCCCAGCAAGCGCTCAAGGGTCGCGGGGCGCACGGCGGCCATCAGCAGGCTCACCGCCGCCAGCACCGCCACCAGCGTGGGCAGTAGCCCGATGAACATGCGCAGGCCGCGGCGCACGCCCGCAAGGGTCTTGCGCCGGTCCGCGAGGAGCGACGCCACGACGGCGATCGCCGTGATGGCCAGGAGCGCCTCGATCAGGCGTTCGCGGCCGGCGAGTCCTCGCGCGCGCCCTTGCACAGCACCGCGAGGATCAGGGACGGCTCGAGGGCTCGCAGCGACCGAGTCGTCGCGCCGCCGGGTACGTAGACGGCGCCCGGAGCCGCGACGAGCTCCTCGTCTGCGCCGGACGTGACCATCACCGAGCCGCGCAGCATGACGAACACGACGTCTTCGCTCATTTGGCACGGCGGGATCGTGCCGCCGGCATCGAGCTCGATGCGTCGCACCTTGGCCTGACCCTGGTCGAGGAGCACGGCGGCGCGCGCGCCGGGGGCGGGGGAGGTGACGGGGACAGAGGGGGCGGTTGTCAGGTCGAACGCCTTCATGGACTGTGCCGCGACTCCTCGGTCGACCGACCGTTTGCTGCTGGCGCTGTGCCCCGCAATGCTTCACGGCGCTCCAGGAAGCCCTCGAGTCGTGCGAGTGCGGCGCGGATGTGGCCGGCCCAGGCGTCGAGAGCCTGCAGGCCGTTTGCGGTCAGGGTGTAGGTGTGTCGCGCCGCGCCGGCCTGCGGCACCTGCCATGTCGACGTCACCAGCTCCTGGTCGTCCAGGCGGCGGAGCGTGCGGTAGAGGTGGCCGCGATCCGCAGAGGGGGCCTCCGGCAACGCCTTCAGACGTTCCAGGAGCTCATAGCCGTGCGCGGGGTTCTCGGCGAGGAGGAGGAGCAACCAAGGCTCCAGCCGCGAGAGCGCACGGCCGGGTCCGGACGCGCAGGGCCGGCCGCGGCCGCGGGTGGATTCGTCGAGAGATGAGCCGTGAGCGTTCATAGATGCCAGACACGACTATATGCGCAGCGCATCTATTGATTCAAGCCTACTTCTCGCCCTCGGGGTGGGATCGACGGTCCGGGCTGAGCCGGAGCCGAGGCAGTCGGCCCGGGCACGAAAGAAGGCCGGCCTCGTGAGCGAGGAGACCCGTGGCAAGTGCACTATCTACGCCATCGACCGTGAGGCGGTTGCGGCCGCGCTGGTCGCGTTTCATTCCATCCTCCGCGCCTGAGCGGGGACCACCCCATCTCGGGGCCGGCACGCTGGCCGTTGGTGAGGCCGAGGCCCTTGAGGCCCTCGCGGAAGGCGGCGAGCTCGGCGAGGCCCCAGAAGTGTCAACGATGCACTTAGCGTCACTTCGCGCTATGCTAGCCATTCCAGCAGACACGGTCATGGTAGACCCAATGGTTATTGTCTGTGAAATACCTGTAAAATGACCAGTTCCTTCGGTCAACGATTAGGACAGTACATGTGGACATATGAGGATACACACCCGTGGATCGACTTCTCCGTCGATCTGCGCGAGCTTCAGCCACACGATTGGCTGCTTCTCGGGGAGGCACGGTCGAAGTGCGAGCACATTGCGGGCGCGCCGCTTCTCCCCGAGGTCGCCCGACATCTCCATCGCGTCTCGCTCATCAAGGGGGCGTCTGCCACGACCGCCATCGAGGGCAACACGCTCAGTGAGGACGAGGTCGGCGACCGCGTGGACGGCATCAAACGGCTGCCCGCGTCCCGCGAGTATCTCGGGGTCGAGGTGGACAACGTCGTCGCGGCGTACAACATGATCGTCTCCGAGCTTGCGGAGGGCGAGCTTCATGCCCTCACGCCAGATCGCATCAAGCAGATGAACTCAATGGTCCTTCAGGGTCTTGAGCTCGAGGATGGAGTCGTGCCCGGCCAGGTGCGCACGCACGGTGCAGGGGTGCCTGGGTATCGCGGCGCACCTGCCGAGGAGTGCGAGTATCTCCTGGAGCGGCTCTGCGAGTGGCTCGAGTCAGACGACTTTCGCCACGAAGATGACGCGTGGGCGTTCTGCCTCGTCTGCCTACGTGCTGTGATCGCACACCTTTACATTGAGTGGATCCATCCGTTCGGTGACGGCAACGGACGCACCGGCCGATTGGTCGAGTATCAGCTGCTGCTGGCGTCCGGGTTCGTGCCAAGCCCTGCGGCACATCTCCTCAGCAATCACTACAACCTCACGCGACCTCAGTACTACCGTGCGCTCGACCAGGCGCGGCAGAACGGTTCGGGCGAGCTCGCGTTCGTTCGCTACGCCATGGAGGGCTTCGTCGACGGGCTTCGAGAGCAGCTCAGCATGGTCTGGGACCAACAGATGGCCGTGATGTGGCGAGACTACGTCCACGATCGCATCCGCGACGGGTTCCGCAACCACGCGAGCCCTGCGGCTGTGCGAGCACGTGAACTCGTCCTCGCTTTGTCGGAACCTACTGAGCGGTCGCGCCTGACTCGGCTCAGCCCCGAAGTGGCCAGACTGTACGCCACCGCGTCGCAGAAGACGCTGACGCGCGACCTTCACGCCGTGGAAGCGCTAGGGTTGATCGTACGCGACGGGGAGTGGTTCAGGCCAAGGCGCGAGAGCCTGCTCTCGTTTCTGCCGCTTCGTGCACCGCGCGAGGGTAGCCCTCAGCCGCCCGGCCAAACGTAAGGTCTCCGCCTTCACCCGCTCGTGGTTGGCCCGAATTGTCTGCCGATTCCGGACAATCCGCGTCAAAATATGGTCAGCGTGTGGCGCCAGGCACGAGCGTTCTCCGTGGGCGCCAGCGGTTGGCTGCGAGGCCCTCTCGGAAGGCAGCGAATGACGCGGCATTACGCGGCATTGCGCGGAATCGCGTGGAATCGCGCGGTCGCGGCCAGGCATGGTAACGCGCCCTTGCCTCTCGCGGCGCCCAGTCAGTTGAAGAGCCGGGTCTGCCTGTCGGCCTTCGGATAGAACAAGCCGGTGACGATGAAGGTCGGCTTGGCGGGGCCGAGCGTGCCGACGAAGAGCCACGTGTCGTGGCCGTCGGCGAAGAACCGCTCGAAGGCATC
>JADGOB010000120.1 GCA_017883185.1 Acidobacteriota bacterium | reverse complement strand
CGGCCAGGGTGGGGCGCGCGGCGGCCAGCGCGGCGCGGCGATGCCCCCGGACGCCGCCGCGGCCGGCGGAGGCCGGGGCGGACGAGGCGGAGCTGCCGTGGTCGACATGGCCGCGAGGCCCCGCGTCATCCTCCGCTTCCCCAATGACCCGAACGACATACTGCTCAGCGGCGGGCTCGTCGGCCAGCAGGCGCTGACCGGCCGCGCGGTCGTGGTCGATGCCCCGCTCGGCAAGGGTCACGTGGTGATGTTCGCCAACCGTCCGTTCTGGCGCTACCAGACCCACGGCAGCTTCAACCTGGCGTTCAACGCGATCCTCAACTGGAGCCACCTGGAGGTGGGGAGGTAGCGGATCGGATAGTTGCCAGTTGCCGGTTGTCAGCTGGTCAGTAGACAGCTTGCCCTGAGCGAGCGAAGCGAGTCGAAGGGTGGGCAGCGAGGAATCGGCAGCAAGCCGCAGTCGGTGGTCAGTGGATCGCGCGTGATCCACTGACCACGGACCACTGGTAACTCGCCTGACATGGTCGAGTGGTCGCTCGCCAACCTCGGGGCGTGGTCGGCCCAGGTGGCGGCGCTGGTCGCCGCCGGCGTGTGGCTCCCGACGCGGCTGCGGCTCGGCGCACCGCGCGCGCGCCTGATCGCTTTCCGCGCGCTACTGATCGCCTGCGTCGCCCTCCCGTTCTTCCAGCCGTGGCAAGTCTCCCCGGGTGTTTACGCCGACGACCCCGAATCGCGGTCGCCTGTGTAGCAGACAGCTGACACCGGCCGGCGAACATGCGCCGGCCAGACGAGAGAGGCCGGCGTGGATCGGGCTGATGCGGCGGGCGACTTGCGAGGTCCCCGAGCGGAGCCCGGCGCAGCAGACCGGGCCGCGTCGGCCGTCCCACCGCCGGCAGACCCAGGACCCCAGCATCGCTGGCAAACGAGAGGCCGGCGTGGCCAGGGCCGGAGCAGCGCCTGGTTGCCCGACCAGCCCGGAACGTGGTACCGTCAGTCCAGTTCGATGACTTCCTGCCGCTTCGCTTTCCTCACGCTTCACGCCCTGGTCATCGGGACCGGGTCCCGTTCGGCTGGACTCTAAGCGCCAGGGCACAGCATGCTGTGCCCCTACACGCCCAGGGCGGCGTCTGCGTTGCCCTTACACAAAATCAGGACACCTGGCGACTGCCCATTGCCCACTGGCCGCTGGTCACGGGCAACTGACAACTGGCCACCCGCCTTTGCCCTTTGGGCTTCGGCTTGACCTTCGGTTGACCGGCTACTGACAGCTGATCGCCTCGCGAGCGATTCGCCGCGGGGCTCTGTAGGAGAAATCCCATGGGACACAAATACGTCGTTCTCGGTGCCGGCCGGCAGGGTGTAGCGGCAGCATACGATCTCGCGGTGTTCGGCCAGGCCAACGCCATCCGGCTCCTCGACATCAACCTCGCCGTGGCGCAGGCGGGCGCCGCGCGCCTCAACCACCTGCTCGGCAAGCAGGTCGCGACCGCGTTCGAGGTGAACGCGGGAGACGCGGCTGCCGTGGCCCCGCACCTGGACGGCGCCACCGGCTTGATCAGCTCGGTCCATTACACGTTCAACGTGGAGATGACGAAGCTGGCGATCGCGAAGAAGGTCCATATGATCGACTTCGGCGGCAACACCGAGGTCGTCCGCGAGCAACTGGCGCTCGACGCGGATGCGTCCGCCGCGGGGGTGACCATCGTGCCGGACTGCGGGATGGGCCCTGGCCTCAACATCTCGCTCGGCACCTACGTGATGTCGCTCGTCGAAGTGCCCGAAGAAGTGCTGATCTGGGACGGCGGCCTGCCGCAGGACCCGCAGGCGCCGTGGAACTACGTCAGCACGTTCAACCTGGGCGGCCTGACCAACGAATACGACGGGAATGCGTGCTTCATCCGCGACGGGAAGGTGACGCCGGTCCCGTGCTTCTCGGAATACGAGGTGCTGGAGTTCCCCGAACCGCTCGGCAGGCTCGAGGCGTTCGTGACGTCCGGCGGCCTCTCCACGTCGCCGTGGACGTTCGAGGGCCGGCTGAAGCGGCTCGAGAACAAGACGCTCCGCTACCCCGGGCACGTGGCGCAGTTCAAGGCGTTCTCCGACCTCGGGCTGCTCGGCCTCGATCCGATCGACGTGGCGGGACAGAAGGTGGTGCCTCGCGACGTCTTCCACGCGCTGCTCGCGCCGCAGATCTGCCGCGACGAGGTCAGAGACGTCTGCGTGATGCGCGTGAAGGGCATCGGCCGGACGAAGGGCCAGCGGGCGGAAGCGCTGATCGAGATCGTCGATCGCTACGACGAGAAGACCGGGTTCACCGCGATGCAGCGGCTGACCGGGTGGCACGGCTCGATCCTGCTGATCGCGGCGGTGAACAACATGGTCCGGCGCGGCGTCGTGTCCGTCGAGCTGGCTCTCCCCGGCAAGACCATCGTCACCGAGTGCAAGCGACGCGGGTTCTCCATGACGGAGACGGTGACAGTAGGAATCTAGGATTGTCTGATGGCTCTTGATGTGGTGGCGGCGACCGGTGACCTGCTGGAGGAGATCCTCGACGAGACGTACCCGATGTGGGGGGAAGGGCTCGAACGGGCCGCCTACAGCAAGTACAACCAGGCCCAGCTCGCCACACCCTGGGGTGCGACGCATCTCCGGCGCGTCGCGCTCATGGACGAAGGCCGCTTGCTCGCCACGGCGAAGCGCTACGACCTGACGGCGCGAGTGGATGGCCAGGTGGTGCGGATGTTGGGCCTCGGCGCGGTGTTCACCCCCGAGGCCCACCGCGGCCACGGCTACGCGGCCGAGCTTCTCCGACGGATGCTCCTCGAGGCGGCGGACGAGGGGTTCGGTGTGGCCTTGCTCTTCTCTGAAATCAGTCCGCGCTACTACGAGCACCTCGGCTTCCGGCGGCTGCCCGTCAACCAGGTCGCCCTGTCGGTGCAGCCGGGCAGGCGCCCGGGCACGCCGGCCATCCCCATGCGGTCGGGCGACTTCGGCGACCTCAGGTCGATCGTCGAGATGAACGCCTCCCAGAGCACCAGTTCCCGCTTCTCTCTGGTGCGCGATGCCGAGTACGTGCGGCACGCGATCGCGAAGAAGCGGCTGCTCGCGGCCTGCGGCCGGCCCGGTCACCGCAGGGTCGAGTTCTTCGTGGTGGAGGAAGGCGGGCGGGCAGCCGCGTACGTCGTGCTGCTCGAAGTCGGCGACTACGTGATGATCACCGAGTGCGGCGATCGTGACCCGTCCGGTTCGCGGGTCGGCGCCCTGCTCCAGGCCATCGTCGCGCGCGACCCGCTCGAGCCGATACACGTCCGCGCCTGGCTGCCGCCGAATTTCCTGCCGCCTCAGCTCGAGATCACCGCCCACGAGATTGCACCGATCACGATGATGATGCGCCCCCTCGGCCGCGCGGTGTGGCCCACTCCCCCGCTCGGCGTCACCGACACCGCGTGGTGGCACGGCGACGCCTTCTGACGCAGGAGGAGTCGAAGGGCCTGCCCTGAGCGAGCGCATCCGAGCAGGGCGAGTCGAAGGGGAGTCAGCATTCAGAGAAAGGCCGACGGATCAGGGCGGGGTCACCAACGTCGACCCGGACGCCGAGCCAGAGGAGGGCGGCAAGGACCGCGAGGGCGGCGGCCCGGGTGGGGGAACCCGGTCATCCCCCGCTGATCATATGGATGACCTGCACGTCGGCTTCGTCGGGAACGGAGGTCTGCTCGTAGGTGCCGCGCTTGATGAGCTCACCGTTCACCTGCACGGCGATCATGCGGAAGATGTAGTTCCGAATCTCGAGAATCTCGGCGACGGTCATCCCGTCGTGCCACTCCATGCGGTCGCCGTTGACTGTGATCATGGCGTCTTGACCAGGCAGGCGGAAAGGCGGGGGGCGGGAAGGCGGACGAGTCGACGTTCAGCGTCTCTGACTCTTTTCGCCCTCGGCACGTTCACGAAGGCGACGCATGAGTGCTCGTATCAGCCTTCCCACTTCCTCGCTCTGACTATGTATCGCGTCGACGACGGGTCCGTCCAGATAGCCCAGACGAACGGCAACCGTCAGAAGCGTTTCGAGTTCCGCGATCGACCCGTGAGCAATCGACAAGTGATGCAAGTACTCACCGATGCCTGTTCGGCCGTGTCCCTCGGCAATATTGGCCGGGACGGAGACGGCGGCCCGCCGCAGCTGAAGTCGCAGGGCGAATTCTTCACTCCGAGGAAACCTATCTGAGAGGCGGTAGGCGTCCGCGACGAGATCAACCGCTTTCTGCCATACGGTCAGATCGCGGTAGGTCTTGATCTCGCTCATGTCGACGCCCCCGCCTATCCGCCTATCCGCCTCCCCGCCTCCCCGCCTTCCCGCCTATCCGCCTATCCGCCTATCCAAGATGCGGCTTCACCACCGCCACGACCTCCGGGAAGTCGATCTTGAACTTCTTCAGGGTCTCGAGCGTCGGGATGGCGTTGTTCGTCCAGCCGCGGCGGGCGTAGACGGCGTCGCACAGCTTGTTGTATCGGTCCTCGCGCCACGTGCGGTGCAGGGCCATCTTCTCCTCGACGGACTTGCCCGCGGGATCGACGCCGATCAGTTCCTTGAGCTGCTTGTCGTAGCGCTCCGCGCGCGACTCGTATTCCTCCCTGGTGACGGGCCCGACCGAGCGGTAAGGCGGCCAGTCGCTCTTGCGCCCGCCCATCCCCATCCGCAGGTTGAACACGCGCTGGAAGTTGTAGACCGCTTCGGACTGCAGGATCAGCTCCTCGTTCGTCATCTCGTTACCGGTAATCCCGGCGTAGAGCTCGAGGTAGTTCTGCACGTGCTCGGGCACCTTCGCGGCGTCCTTCCCGTGCTTCGCGTTGTCCGCGGGTTCGATGTCGTTCCACGGCAGCTTGCAGAGGCCCATCAGGCCGAACCAGGTGCGGAACAGCGGGAAGTAGTGCAGCGCCTCGGCCTTGTCCTCGAAGGTCGGAATCTGGTTGTTCACCATGTCCATGAAGATCAACCAGGCCTCGTCGTGCTGCGGCCCCTTGTTGGTCAGCGCGTAGCCGCCCTGCTGCGCGAGCGACTCCTTCGACATGTACTGCGAGTACTCCATCCCCTTGACCTGCATGCCAATGTCGATCATGAACGGCAGGTCGCCCCAGCCCTTCCCGGCGAAGTACTCCTGCATGTACTTCACGCCCTGGCCGACGATGAGGCCGAAGCCCTCGCCGCGCGCGATCTGGTGCAGCAATTCCACGTGCGACGCGCCGTTGCCCCAGGTCAGGTCGAGGCCGCCCGTCCGTTCCAGGTTCAGGATGCCGCGCTGGAAGCACTCCATGGCGAACGCGCAGCAGGTCCCGAACGAGATCGTGTCCAACCCGTAGGTGTCGCAGTAGAAGTTCGACTCGAGGATCCAGTCGGGCTCGAAGATCCCACAATTCGATCCGAGGCCCGCGGCCGTCTCGTACTCGGGCCCGTCCACCGTCACGACGTCGCCCTTGTAGGGGCCGGTCATCACCTTGTGGCAATCGGCGCCCTTGGCGCAGGCCATGTGGCAGCCGTACCAACAGCCGTCGAAGATCCCCTGCGTGAAGCGCTTCTGCCAGACGGTGGACGCGATCTTGTCGATGTCCTTGTGCTTGCCGTACTGGAAGTTGTGCACCGGCAGCAGGTCGTACGCGTCCATGACCTCGACCAGGTGCGCCGTCCCGATCGACCGCATCTTGCACTGCTGATCGTCGAAGTCGTGGATTTCCTTCGCGAGCACCCGGCCGACCTTGGTCGTGCGCGCGAAATCCGCCGCCTGGTTCAGGTCGCCCTTCATCTTGCCGCCGTGGACGACGAGGGCCTTGATCTTCTTGTCGCGGAACACCAGACCGATGCCGCCGCGCCCCGCCTGTTTCAGCCTCACGGCGCCACGCTTGGGGTCGAACCACGAGAAGTTGAGGCAGCCGATGCGCGCGTGGTCTGCGCCCTTGCCGGCCGACACCACGCCGACATTCACGAAGTCCTTGTCGTTGTCGGCAAACTGGTGCGTGAAGATCTCCGCCGCGACGTGGCTGTCGTAGTTCTCCTCGGGCGCCTCCTCGATCGTGATCGTCTTCTTCGGGCCGTCGATGACGACGATGACATCGCTGGCCGCCTTGCCCTGGATCTCGAGCGCGTCGTAGCCGCAGAACTTGAGCAGCGGACCGAAGTAGCCGCCGACGTTGCTGTCCACCGGGATCGACGTGAGCGGCGACAGCGTCACCACGATCGACTTGCCCGACCCGGCGTAGGCCGTGTTCCCGGCCAGCGGACCCGGGCTGATGACGATGTCGTTCTCCGGGTCGTTCCACTTCGTCGTCGGCGTGATGGCGTTCCACAGGTACCAGAGCCCGAAGCCCCGCCCGCCGACGAAGATGTCCTTCATCTGCCGGGTCACGGCCTTCTCGGTGACCTTCAGCGTGGAGAGGTCGATGTGGAGCGTGCGATTGGTGTAGCCCCGCTCGGGCAGGCTCGGCTCGAAACTATGCTGAAGGAGGACTTTGTGAGCCGCCTTCTGCGCCGCCGCGTCCTCGGTGTAGGACGTGCGGGTCTTGTAGTCGTACGCAATCGTCATGGCCACTCCTTGTTGGTCCGCCGCTCCACAGTTCCCGGGCCGCGCAGGCAGAGAGAGCCCCTCGCGACAAGATATGAGTCCCAGAGGCGCGGGGCGACGAATACCCGAGGGGGAGACCGGCCAGACTCGCCCATTTTCCGCCAGAACGGGGCAGGTCGGCAAGCCGCCTTCGCGACGGCGGCATCCGGGCCGTTCGTGGCACCGGCGCGTCCGCGAGCCAGGGCCGGACGCTGGGCGGCAACTGGTCAGCCCCTGGCTTCCGGATCCAGACTCCTACCGGTGTGTCAGCCGCCCCAGGAAACCGCCAATCGCGCCCGTGACTGCCGAGCTTGCCGTGCCGAACGCAATCACCCAGCCGGGCACGTCGCCCAGGTAGAACGATTCGAAGATGCCGACCAGCGCGCAGACCGCCCCGGCCACCAGGCCGCCGGCCGCCGCCCCACCCTTGCCCAGCCCTCCCGACCAGAGGCCGAACAGGAAGCCGGCCACCAGCGACAGGAACATCCCCAGCATCGCGAAGAGCGCGGCGATCTTCGGTTCGATGTGCCCCAGCACCACCATTGCGAGCTGGAGGGCGGTTCCGATCAGCGTGGCGCGGAAGAGGCCCCGTCCCCAACCCAGAACGCTCGTCGAATGCATCGCCAGTCTCCTCAGGCTCCATCAGTCTCTTCACCTTCTTCGCGTTCGGACACCGGCGGCGGCGTCAGGCGTCGAGAAAGGGATTCTCCACCGTCAGGTCGGCGAACCGCCGCCCATGCTGCAGATCTTCGGTCAGCAACCGGCGACACTCTCCCCGCAACGCTGCCTCGACGATGAGGGCGTCCCAGTAACTGATGCGGTGCCGACGACTACTCGTCACCGCCGCCAGCACCAGATCGACATCGGTGTCGACGACCGAGAGCGCAGCCAGACGGCGAACGGCCGCCTCGGCCTCTGGCTTGGGAAGCGGCTTACCCAGTTTTCGCGTCACCGTGACATAGAACTCCTGAAGCACCTGCGTGCTGATCACGATCGCCTCGGCTTCCTCTTCAACGAGAGCTGCCGCTCTGGCCTGCTTGACTCGCGCATCCCGGTCGAAGAGATAGACGAAGACGTTCGTGTCGACGAAGACCTTATCGGTCATGCAGGTCCTCGCGGGTCCAGTCCCGTCCGGCGCGCGCACCCTTCGACGCGGCGGCCTGCGTCAGCAGTGCAGAGACCGCACGCGCTCGGGCGCTGTGTCCCCCCGCCCACATCCGAACGTAGTCGCGCAGCACCGCGTTCACTGACGTGCCCAGCTGCGCTGCGCGCACCCGGGCCCGGCGCAGCAAGTCGTCGTCCAGAGAAATCGTGAGGTTCGCCATGTCGTGCTCCTCCAATATCAGTGTAGCACTGGTTCACGGGTTCACGGTAGGTCCAGACGGCCGGGGCGAGACGCTCGGCCGGCGGCTCGGCCGGCGCATCGACACGGAGCTGGCCGACACCCCGCGAGTGACGCCGTTGACATGCCTGGTATGCACGAGTCATACTCCTCCCATGAAGGTCGCCGTCTCCGTCCCAGACACCGTCTTTCAGGCGGCCGAACGCGTGTCCCACAGAATGCGCGTGTCCCGGAGTCGGTTGTACGCGAAGGCGGTCGAGGCGTACGTGAAACTGCATTCCGAAGAGGACATCACCGAGCAGCTCAACAAGGTCTATGCCGGGAACTCTTCGACGATTGGTCCGGCCCTGGAGGCGGCATCGCTCGAGGTGCTGCGCCGCGAGAGGTGGGAGTGAACCGCGGCGAGATCTGGTGGGCCGACTTCGGGCGACCGCTCGGTTCTGAACCTGGGTACAGGCGGCCCGTCCTCATTCTCCAAGCGGATTCGTTCAACCGCAGCCGCATTCAGACAGTCGTGGTGGTTCCGTTGTCCACTAACGCCGGCCTCGCCCTCGCTCCTGGCAATATGCTTTGTCGCCCAAGAGAGACCGGCCTCAAGAGGGCGTCGGTGGCCAACGTGTCGCAGCTCACTGTCGTCGACCGAGGCCGCCTTGCGGAAAAAGTGGGAGTCCTCTCCGCCCGTCTGCTGACCCAAGTCGAGGACGGCGTCCGTCAGGTTCTCTCTCTCTGACGTTCACGGGCCATGGCAACGCTACGCCCTCCCTCGCGTCACAGATCCGCGCTCGCGAGGCCATGGTGAAGGAGGGCATCGTATCCCGGCAAACGGCAGATGCTCCTGCAGCCACTCGGTCCGTGATACGCTGACATCCGCACGGCGCGTCCGCCGCGCGTGCCCGCCCGCATGACCCGAGTGCGCATCACCCGCCGTCGCCCGCCCGACGCGCCCAACCACGCCCGAATCAGCTCGCGAGTCAACGGACCGACCGACGGTCAGGCCGCGCCCAGTAGCCACAGGGTCTTCTCGCGGACATCACTGGCCTGGATCAGCGCCGTACTGATTCTCACCGCGCTCGTCTATGCGCCGGTCCGACACTACCCGTTCGTGTCCTTCGACGACCCCACCTACGTCAGTGACAACCCCCAAGTCACCGGTGGGCTGACTTGGCCTGGTGTCGCGTGGGCGTTTACAACCGTTCACGCCGGCTACTGGATCCCGTTGACCTGGGTGTCGTACATGCTCGATGTCCAGGTCGCAGGAACCGGTGCAGGGCCACACCATGTGACGAACGTCCTGCTGCACCTCGGCAACACACTGCTGCTCTTTGGACTCCTGCGCCGCATGACCGGCACGGTCGGCCGAAGCGCGTTCGTCGCGGCCCTTTTCGCCGTCCACCCGCTCCACGTCGAGTCCGTGGCCTGGGTGACTGAGCGTAAGGACGTACTGAGCACGCTATTCCTGCTGTTGGCACTCTGGGCATACACCGTATATGCCCAGCGACCGTCGTGGCAGCGCTATCTTCTGGTGGTGGCGTGTTTCGTCGCCAGCCTCATGGCGAAGCCGATGCTGGTCACGTTCCCGGCCGTGCTCCTGCTGCTGGACTTCTGGCCGCTTGGCCGCCTCCGGCTCGGAAAGCGAAGCGAGTCTGCCGGTCACGTGGGCGCGGAACCACCGACATGGCGGTGGCTGGTCGTCGAGAAGCTCCCACTCATCATCTTGGCAGCGGCCACGAGCGCCGTCACGTTTCTCGCGCAACGCCAGGTGGGCGCGGTCGCCGATCTCGAGGCGTCCGGCCCGATGCTGCGGCTTGCAAATGCGCTCGTGGCCTACGTCGTCCAACTTGTGCACGCCATCTGGCCGAGTGGGTTGGTGGTGTTCTACCCCTATCCCGAAGTCATCCGGCCCTGGGCAATGGGCGGAGCGTTGCTCGTCCTGGTCGCCGTGTCCGTGGTGACCCTGCGGTCGATCCGCACCCACCCCGCTCCGGCGGTCGGCTGGCTGTGGTACCTCGTGACGCTGCTTCCCGTGGTCGGCCTCATACAGGTCGGCAACCAGGGTTTGGCCGATCGGTTTACCTACGTGCCGCTGATCGGCGTGTACATCCTCCTGGCTTGGGGTGTACCAGCGGTGGTCCCCAGCGGGCGTTGGTGGCGTTCGACCGTCGCTGCGACGGTCGTCGTCGTGCTGGCGGTGGTGGCCCGAGGCCAGGTTCAGACGTGGCAGGACGACACCGCCCTGTGGCAGCACGCTTTGGACGTGATTCCAGACAACTTCCTGGCCCATGACTTTCTGGGCCGGTCGCTCTGGAACCAAGGCAGGACTGCGGAGGCCGCCGTCCACTTCGCCGAGGCGGTTCGCCTGAACCCACGATTCCCTGATGCGCACAACAACCTGGGGTTGGTGTTGGCCCAGCAAGGTCGGCTCGACGAGGCCGCCACGGAATACCGCGCGGCCATCCGAATCCACCCAGGCTGGGGTGCGGCGCTGAACAACCTCGGCGTCGCACTCGGACAGCAGGGGCGTCTCGACGAAGCCCTCGCGGTAGGGCGCGAAGAACTCCGGCTCAACCCGGAGTCCGCCGAGGCACATTACAACGTCGGTTCGACATTGGCCAGACTGGGTAGACCTGGTGAGGCGGTGGCTCAATACGGCGAGGCGGTGAGACTGAAACCGGACCTTGCGGTCGCGCACGCGGGGCTCGGCGAGAGCTTCGCCCAACAAGGGCAGTGGCTTCCGGCGATCACCGCGTTCGAGACGGCGCTGCGTCTGAACCCCGCACTGGTTGAGGTCCGCCACCGCCTGGGAACGGTATTCGTCGCACAAGGTCGGCTGGACGACGCCATCACCCAGTATGCCGAGGCGCTCCAAGTGGAGCCCGGCCGCCCAGAGTTCCAGAACGATCTCGGATTCGCCCTGGCCGCGCATGGCCAGCCGCTCGACGCCATCCCGCATTTCACGGAAGCGGTGCGCCTCGCGCCCAACTTCGCGTTGGCCCGCTATTATCTCGGCCTGGCGTTGGCGGGCACGGGACGTTTCGACGAAGCCGCGAGCCAGCTCGCCGAGGCCGTGCGACTCGACCCGACGAACGATGGCGCCCGGCGGGCGCTGACCGCGCTGCCGCGGCGGGGAACTCGCTAAACCAGCGAGAAGATGGCGGCGTTGGCGCCGAGGCCGAGCGCCAGGCGAACGCCGATCTCGCGCCGACGAGCCTCGACGATCTACGCGAACGCGCCGAACACGCCGACAACGGCGAGGGCCAGGCCGAGCAGACCAATCGCCCAGGCGATCGTCACGGCGAACCGCGAATCCCTCAGGCACAGACCGATGTTGTCGGCCAACGACGTCACCGTGACGCTCGCCCGCGGATTGAGTGCCCGAGGACTGCGCGTGTTGGCGCGGAAGCGCCGGGCGTCGTGGCTCGCACGAGCAGATTCGACGTCGTGACGAAATACCGCCGGTGCGGCAGCGGCGGCACGTAATCCAACCCCGTCACGTGCGAGTCGCAGACCACTCCGAGACGAACGCACCAGCAGCGTCGTTGTTCCCCACCGGTCACATCTGTATCCTTGGCCGCGTCCAGGACCAGAGCCCGGCGTCAGGTCGATGACCAGGAAGAAGTCCTTCAATGCACCTCGCCATTGTTCATCTTAGCGACCTTCAGATTACGGAAGGCGACAATCCGTTACTAGCGCGGACGCCGCCGCTCAGCAATACGCCAAGTTTGGTCCGGACGTGTCTGAAGGGGTTCGACCGATGTCCTCGATTGGGGACGTCCTGGCAGTCGTCCCGGGCCACACGCTGGAAATGTCTAGAGGACTTTACTATCCGGGTTGGCATCGTGGTTGCGGTATAATCTGGCGTCGGGCACCAGCCACAGAGCAGGGCCGACACCAAGAGAAGCACATGAAACGCAC
>JADGOB010000309.1 GCA_017883185.1 Acidobacteriota bacterium | reverse complement strand
GTCGTGGTTCGCCTGCACACGCCGCTGCCGCCCGGGCAGATTGGCCTGGCGTCACCGCCGGGACCACGGGGGGACGTGCGCGGGGAGATCCGGATGGGCCCCTTCGCGGGGCTGACCGAGGTCCTCATCCCGGCGGGCTACGTGCGCACCGTGTACAACCCGACATTCGTGCTGAGCCCGGACAAGAAGCGGTACCTCGCGAGAAACACCGACACGCCGACGACGCTGCCGGCGCCCGGTCTGCCGTTCTCGCTGGTCTTCAGGGCGGAGCCAGGGGCGGAGGATCGGATCCTCAAGGTGGCGTCGGCGTACGAGGCGGCGTCGAAGCGGCGCGTGCCGCCGCCCGCGTACCCGCCACTTCGCGCCACCGCTGGCGCGCGCTGACCGCGCGTACAATCGCAGCACGCGCGGGTCGATCACGCCCGCATGCCGGTGCCCTTCATAGATTCAGATCATGTACTCCCCATAGTCGTGTGTTCGTCGTTGACACACACCGCGCGCGGCGCATAATGGGCTGCCGTCATCCTATCGGCACACATGTGGAGGTGATACCGTGGCGATGAAACCAGACCCGTCCGATCAGATTCCAGAACCCGAAAACGGACCCCGACCGGTAAGCCGGCGGGCGCTGCTCCGAGGCGCGTTGGCGGCAGCCGGCGCGGGCGTGGCCGGCGCCGTCGGCCTGCAGGCCCAGAAGGACCCACTCCTGGGCGGAACCGGACGCGGCGGCGAGGTGCCGTTCAAAACGCCCCTGGGCGCGCTCGACTACATCGACCACAAGCAGTACATCCACAACATGGAGATCATTTCCTTTGTGGAAGGCGTGAGGTTCTCCGGCGGCGAACCGCTGATGGCGATGTGGGCAAAGGGCTCGCGGCGTCTCCTCCCGGCCAGCGGTGGCTGGTTCGACATCACGGAGCCCAAGAAGCCGTTCTTCGTGAAGGCCGCCGGAACCGGACGCGTCGGCGGGTGCGTCTCCTACAACACGAAACTCCGGAAGTGGCTCAGTGTGACGTCCGCGGGGCAGCCGAACACGTCGGCGTCGCCGCAATACCCGTACGGGCAGTGGGACAAGGCGTATCGCGACAAGCAGATGGCATATACGGGACTCCGGGGCATCCGCGTCTCGGACATCACCGATCCCCTCAAGCCGAATCTGCTATGTGAGTTCAGCACCGGCAAGACCGGCAGCGGCACGCACATGAACTTCTACGACGGCGGGAAATACGCGTACCTCGACGCCGGCTTTTCCGACCAGCTGAGAATGGAGAACGCTCAACGTGCGAACAGCAATGCGTTGATGATTGTCGACATGACGGATCCCGCCAACGTCAAGGAAGTTTCGCGCTGGTGGCACCCGGGCCAGCTGCTGTCAGAGGAGGAAGAATACAAGAAGTTCATCTTCGCCGGTGATCACTCCTCCTGGCCGTGTTCTCACGGCGCGCCCACGGTTCCCGTGCGCGTGGAGGACGGAGGGAAGGTCGGCTACGGCGGGTTCGGCCATTTCGGGATGATGGTGTTCGACTTCACCGACATCACGAAACCCAAGTTGTTCGGAAAGGTGCGCTGGGAATACGAGACGATGGGGAGCATCCCGTACCACACGTGCTATCCCGTGATTGCCGACAACAATCCCCGCCTGCAGGGGCTCGTCCTCGGTAACCCGGAAATTGTCCTGCCCGACTGCCGGGAGCCCTACAAGCCCGCGCAAGTCATCGACGTGAAGGATCCGCGGAACCCTCGCGTCATCGGGTTGTTCCCGCGCCCGGTGGCGCCGCCCGACGCACCCTACACGGACTTCTGTATGGCCCGCGGCCGCTTCGGCACCCACAACATTTTCCCCTGGGTGGCGCCCGGCACGTCGCGCCCCGAGTTCGTGGCCTATGCCTGCTTCAACGCCGGCCATCGCGTCTACGACATCTCCGATCCGACCCATCCGAAGGAAGTGGCCTGGTTCGTGGGAGCCCGCACATCGTCCATCGACGACTATGAGGCGTACTTCCGCGACGGGTCGGAGAGCCTCTTCGTCGAATGGGATCGCAACCTGCTCTGGGTTTCGACGCATACGGGGAGCTACTGTCTGTCGACGCCGTCGCTCGGCAAGCCGGTGCTCGAGGCTCGGAAGATCGCGAAGTGGACCACGGCGCACTGCAATCGCGGCTGGGACGATCAGACAGCGGCGAGCGTGTACTTCGGCCGGTCACTCAGCGAATTGGTGTAGACAGGACTGACGTAGGCCCAGGGCTTCGGCCCTGGGCTTACACGTCCGCTGCCTTCGCCAAGCTGACAGGCAGCCGCTTCGATCCGGAAGCGGTTGGTGTCGCTCACCTGCCTCGACAAACTCAAACGACGTGCACGCGGGCGCGAGGCCGAAAACAAGAAGAGGCCCGACGGGTCAAACCCGCCGGGCCTTCAGGTCGCAAGCCGAAAATACTTCAACGGCCGGAGGTGCCGTCTAGCCGAGCGTCTGGATCAGCCCCCGGCCGAAGTAGAAGGCGACTGGCGTGGCATCGTCCCAGCCGGCATTGAAGAACGGCAGTGTCCAATGGTCGACCTTGCGCGGCTCGAGGACGGGCTTGCCGAGCACCGGCGTCGAGAGGCAGTAGGTGCCCGCGTGTGTGGCGAGCCAGATCAGGTTCCGGTCCCACTCGACGAACGCCCCCTCGGACGTTCCACGCCACCAGGTGCTGTACTCTTCGATATTCCCGTCGCGCGCCGGGACGAACCATGCGACTTCCTTTGGCCGCGTGGGATCGGAGATGTCGTGGACGCGGCAGCCGGCGACGTCCCACGCGCAGGTGAAGAGCTCCGGGCGCGCGGTGCCCGGGGCGATCCAGTCCTGGCAGTTGTGCGTGCCGAACCGGCCCCGTGACAGGCAGAAGTCGGCGTAGGGCGCGTCCGTGGGTGCTTTCGGGCGCGGGAAGAAGCCGATGATCCGTGGGTCGGTCGGGTCGCTGATGTCGAGTATCCGCGGAAAGCGGACAGGCTCCCGGCAGTCGGCCTGGATGGTCTCGGACACGCCGATCACGAGGTTCCGCAGCTTCGGGTGCGCGGCGTCGGCAATGAGCGGCAGCACGGTGTGGTACGGGACGCCGCCCGGCGTCTCCTGGTCGTAGAGATACTGCGACGCCGCCTTGGGTTTCGTGATGTCCGCGAAGTCGTACACGACGAACCCGTAGGCGCCGTGGCCGCCGTAGCCGTACCGCCCGCCGTCCTCGATCCGCTTCGGGACGGTCGGGGCGCAATGCGTGCCGTTCCAGGCCGCGTGGTCTCCGGCGAACCAGTACTTCTTGTAATCGGCTTCTTCACCCTTGCGCTGGCCCTTGATCCAGAACCGCGACACCTCCTTGACGTGGGCCGGGTCCGTCAGGTCCACGACCATCATCCCGGAACCGGCGGTGCGCTGGGTGTTCTCGAAGAAGAACTGGTCGTCCCACCCGGCGGCGAGGTACGCGTACTTCCCGCCGTCGTAGAAGTTCATGTGCGTGCCC